>JACFNM010000743.1 GCA_019454915.1 Chitinophagaceae bacterium | reverse complement strand
AACGACTCCATTTGAATAACAGAACAAATGACAGCTAACCCAAAAAATAAATTCTTTTTTCTACGATTTACAGCCTGAATAATATACATACACTTAATCTTTAATTCTTAATTAAATACGAAGGAGTAAACGTCGCCGTCCTTTAAAGCTATCCGCAATTTGACAGGAACGCCTTGTAATGTAGCAAGATCAGCACCTGACTTCCATATGACCTGCCGGTCCAGATCGTCGCCATATATCTCCTCACAATCATTTAATGAAAACCCCGGAACGACTTTACCATCCGGTTGCTGGATTTCCACCTTAACCGAACCTGCAGCAGAGGTTGAGATATTCAAACTAAGCTTACTCCCGTTAAAAGTAAACGGCTTAGTAGTGAGCTCACCTCCCGCAAGCGGTGCATGAAGCGAAACAAAGCCATCTATCCTGATAGTATATCGCCTTATGCTTACTCCTGTTTCCTGCAGTGTCTTTTCTGTTGCATATATTGATATTTCCGCGGGAGCGTCTTCAATATCGGATGGAGTCTCTACCAGTCCCCAATTCTGGTACATATCTCCATAAAACCATGTATCATATTTTCTGAGCCCCGGGCGCAGAAAGGCTTCCGGCCAGATAGTAAAATGATCTCCATCCCTGCTACTCATAATCATACCCTCTGTTATAGCTGTTCCTTCTCTGCGTGAACCAACCGCCCTTATCTGCCGGTAATCAAACCGGGGCAGAAACTTTGCTGATGTGGTCCAGCCCCTATCTACATACCTTGTGGGAAAACCTATGAATAATCCAGGTGAACGATAATATGGCAACACCTGATTAGTATATAATTCGCTTACCCTTCCCGTTGGATAGTCTTTGGAACGCGCTTTTTGGTCGGGCACACTTCCTCCCGGATCTGTATTTGCTTCATAGCTAACAAACTCCGGTTTTGTCCAATGAATAAAATCTTTAGATACAGCAGTACGAATATCCCGCCCGGCATCTATCCCTGCATTGATGAGGCTTACTGAGCCTTCTGTTTTATTACGAAAATCGCGAACATAGCACCTGTATTCCTTCTTCTCAGCATCCCAAAATGCCAGGTTTTGAGAATCAAAAGCTCCTTTA
>JACFNM010000742.1 GCA_019454915.1 Chitinophagaceae bacterium | reverse complement strand
CCCGGAAAGCGATGTGGACCTGCCAGTCGTTATGGACACACCCTTACGAGAATCAGAGCAAGCTTTACAAATCCGCCAATACATCAACCCTCTGTTTGGGGTAGATATTCTGGTTTATACCCCTGCCCGATTGGAGCAACGATTGAGATTAGGGAATTCATTTTTAAAAGAAATCACTGAAAAAGGGCTTGTTGTATATGAATCCCTTAACTGTGGAGAAGTACATGAAAGCTACTTCACAGGAAAATGGAGCGCTGATTCCTCGCATTCATAGTCTTGCAGGTATTTTAGCTTTGATTTCTAAGATTGACCCAGGCTTTCTGTTTATACAAGCAGATACCAATTTACTGGAAGGCTATTTTGTTCAGTTTCGTTACCCTGGACTATTTACTAATAAAGCAGATGCGAAGATGGCTCTTTTAGCTCCTAAGCGAATTTGTTTAATCCTTCGGAATAAACTTGGTCTCTGAATAGATTTTGAAGAAACTATCCTGCTGATGTAAGTCTTTGGGGTACTGTAACGCAGTTATGTTGCTGAAATTTCAGGAGGAGCTCTATGATAACAGAGCCTGTTCGTATTGCGATTGCCGGGCTGAGTCACGGCCATGTAAACTGGATCATGCGCGACTGGCAGCGCAAAGACCTGGATGTGGTCGGGATATGGGAGCCTGACCGCCAACTGGCGGAAGCTTATGCCGGCCGGTTTGGGTATCCGATCGAACGGATATATCCCGATCTGGACGTGCTTCTTGAGCAGCAGCGCCCCGAGGCTGTCTGCGCCTTTGGGCCGATTTATGAACACCTGCAGGTCGTTGAAGCCTGCGCGCCGCGAAAAATCCACGTGATGGTTGAAAAGCCACTGGCGGTAAATCTCGAACACGCGCGAAGGATGGCACAGTTGGCGCGCCAGCATGGCATTCACCTGATCACAAATTACGAAACTACCTGGTATGCCAGCACCTATGCGGCTTACCGCATGGCAGTGGAAGAGGAAATGCTTGGGCCCATCCGCAGAGTGGTGGTGAATGACGGTCACTTTGGCCCGGTAGAAATTGGCTGCGGCCCAGCCTTCCTCGGCTGGTTGACCGATCCGGTGATGAATGGAGGC
>JACFNM010000168.1 GCA_019454915.1 Chitinophagaceae bacterium | reverse complement strand
CCTGAAATCTTATTGGGTATGAATTCCAGTTCAATATTATGAAGTGCATCTTCCACCTGGCGCTCCGTCGTCCAGTCAACCCGGTTACGAAGGAAATAGAGCGTGATAGCCCGATACATAGCCCCGCTGTCTATATAAATATATTTTAACTTTTGAGCTAATTGCCGTGCTAAAGTGCTTTTTCCGCAGGAAGACCAGCCGTCAATGGTGATAATAATCTTTTCCATATTAAGATTACTGCAAATTATTAATAGTCTGTGAGAAAGAGTAGGGTCACGGCTGTTTTTATTTGAGGTGTGATGACGTTGATTATAACAAAAAAATGCCGGTTCTTAAAAGACCGGCATTGTAATCATAAGGATGTAAAAAATTATGCTTCTGATTTTTCTATTTTGTTTTCTTCCTTCAGCGTGAATTTTAATGCAGATTTCTCTTTATCCAAATCGGC
This sequence comes from Chitinophagaceae bacterium, assembly GCA_019454915.1. Classification (GTDB taxonomy): domain Bacteria; phylum Bacteroidota; class Bacteroidia; order Chitinophagales; family Chitinophagaceae; genus Agriterribacter. Next base: position 8,401 of record JACFNM010000168.1, on the reverse strand, counting down.
AATAAGCACATCGCCCGCTTTGATATTTGTGTTTAAAATTTCCTCCGCCAACGGGTCTTCGAGGTATTTCTGGATAGCCCTGTGGAGCGGACGTGCACCGAATTGCTGATCGTATCCTTTTTCCGCAATAAATTCTTTTGCTTCTGCCGTAAGCTCTAATGAGAAGCCAAGCGAACTCAAACGTTTCATAACACCTTTCATCAGGATATCTATAATCTCAAAGATATTTTCCTTACTCAGAGAATTAAAGATCATGACATCATCAATCCGGTTCAAGAACTCGGGGCTGAAGGTACGCTTCAAGGCTTTTTCTATGACTGCCTTATTGTTTTCCTCCGAACTCGTCTGCCGGGCGGATGTAGCAAAACCTACTCCTTCTCCGAAGTCTTTCAATTGCCGTACGCCGATATTCGACGTCATGATAATGAGCGAATTCTTGAAATCCACTTTCCTCCCCAAACCGTCCGTCAACTGGCCATCATCTAATACCTGCAGCAGGATATTATAAATATCCGGATGCGCTTTTTCTATTTCATCGAGCAGAACAACACTATAGGGTTTGCGCCTTACCTTCTCGGTTAGTTGGCCGCCTTCTTCGTAGCCTACGTATCCCGGAGGCGCACCGATTAAACGGCTTACGGTGAACTTCTCCATGTACTCACTCATATCAATCCGGATCAGCGCATCGTCTGAATCGAACATATACCTGGCTAAAGCACGCGCCAGTTCTGTTTTACCCACACCGGTAGGTCCAAGGAAAATAAAGGTACCGATAGGTTTCTTGGGATCTTTTAACCCCACCCGGTTACGCTGGATCGCTTTTACTATTTTTTGTATAGCTTCATCCTGACCAACTACCGATCCCTTCAAATCTTCCGCCATCCGACGAAGCTTTTCCGTTTCCGCCTGTACCATTCGCTTCACGGGGATGCCTGTCATCATACTTACCACTTCAGCTATGGCTTCTTCATCAATCGGGTAACGCTTATGCTTGCTTTCTTCTTCCCAGTGTGCTTTTGCTTTTTCTAACTCCTCCTGCAGTCTTTTTTCACTATCGCGCAGGGAAGCAGCTTCTTCAAAACGCTGGCTCTTCACCACCTTGTTCTTTTCCTGCTTGATATCCTCTATTTTCTTTTCAAGTTCTACGATTTCATTGGGGACGTTAATGTTCTTCAGGTGAACTCTTGCGCCCACTTCGTCCATCACATCAATGGCCTTATCCGGCAGGAGTCTGTCTGTTACATAGCGGTCGCTCAGCTTAACGCAGGCGTCAATGGCATCCTGTTCATAGATGACGTTATGAAAGTCTTCGTATTTAGACTTGATATTCTTTAATATCTGGATAGTCTCGTCTACACTGGGCGGCTCCACCAGCACTTTTTGAAACCGGCGATCCAGTGCGCCGTCTTTTTCAATGTACATCCTGTATTCATCCAGTGTTGAAGCGCCGATACACTGCAGTTCTCCGCGGGAAAGTGCAGGCTTGAAAATATTGGAAGCATCCAGCGATCCGCTGGCGCCGCCTGCGCCTACTATAGTATGGATTTCATCTATGAAAAGTATCACATCTCTGTTCTTTTCCAATTCGTTCATGATGGCTTTCATCCTCTCCTCAAATTGCCCCCTGTATTTTGTGCCGGCAACCAATGCCGCCAAATCAAGAGAAACAACCCGCTTATCAAACAATACTCGTGAAACTTTTTTCTGTACGATTCGTAGCGCAAGTCCTTCTACAATAGCGGTTTTACCCACGCCCGGTTCCCCTATCAGGATCGGATTGTTTTTCTTACGACGGGAGAGAATCTGGGAAACCCGTTCTATCTCTTCTTCACGACCGACAATCGGATCCAGCGTACCCATTTCTGCGAGCTTTGTAATGTCGCGCCCAAAGTTATCCAAAACGGGCGTTTTACTTTTAGCGCCCGACGACTGTACTTTGGCCTTCTGCTGGTAGCTTTTTCTTTCGTCTTCGAAGTCGTCATCCGCATCGTCGGTGTACTCACTCCGAACATCGTTGCTCTTCACCATACCCAGTTCATTTCTGAAAAGATCGTAGTCAACATCGAACTGATTTAATATCTGGGTAGCGATATTTTCTTTATTCTTCAGGATAGACAGCATCAGATGTTCTGTCTCCACCGTTGGGCTCTTGAGCGCCTTCGCCTCCAGAACTGTTACCCGGATTACTTTTTCGGCTTGCTTGGTAAGCGGCAAACTGTTGATATTGGCTATGTTTTTTCCTGTTTTATCTTTTATTGCCAACTCTACTTCTTTTCTTAACTCATAGAGGTCAACGTTTAGATTCTTCAGTATCTTCACGGCCAAATTTTCGCCCTCTCTTATCAGCCCTAACAACAAGTGTTCAGTTCCAATGAAATCATTCCCTAACCGAAGCGCTTCTTCTCTGCTAAATGAGATGATTTCTTTTACCTGGGTTGAAAAATTATTATCCATGTAATACAATTTACTTTGTGAGTGATACAATAATAACTAATAATTTTGACTTCTATTGACTAATAAAACATTGCAGGTGTGTGATTTATTGTGTTTTTGAATGTTATATATATTTGCAATATCATTAAGTTTTTACTTAACGTAAAACACACGCTTACATATTCAATCATTGCTTGAAAAGCGGTAAGTGATACCCGAAAATATTACGCTATCAAAAGAACTCAATTATGAACTTCAAAATAGATACCAAGGAAAAATTCCATGTCATTTCGCTTAAGGATTTGGAGTTCACTGCTAATATGACAGGCAAACTTCATGATTTGTTAATTGAAGTTACACAAAATGATGTTAAACATATCATTTTGAATCTTAAAAATGTTCAGCTCATTGATCCTGCCGCCGCCGACTTCTTATTCGCCGAGCAGCAGAAGTTCTATGAAAACAACTGTTCTTTCGTAGTTTGTGAGATGCAACCGGCCGTTAAAGACGCGCTAAAAGACAGGGAATGGTTTGAATTGCTGAATACCACGCCGACAGAAAGCGAGGCCTGGGACATCGTACAAATGGAAGAGGTGGAAAGGGAATTGCTTGGTGGGGAGGATATTTGAATAACAGCGCATACAATTGAGTCTTTACTCCGTGAGAGGCATTTTCTTTCAACAGGAAGACAGCCGGCGATTCGAATGAGCGAGTCGATTATCTTGCCCCCACATAGCGTCGCCATTTCTCAATAACCATCCGCATATCATCCGGCATTTCCGTATCAAAAAACATTTCTTTACCGCTGGACGGGTGGATAAATCCAATGGTTTTGGCGTGTAATGCCTGGCGAGGGCAGATGGTAAAGCAGTTTTCTACGAACTGTTTGTATTTAGCAAACACCGTCCCTTTTACGATACGGTCGCCTCCGTAGGTGTCATCGTTGAACAGGGGATGACCAATATGTTTCATGTGTACCCTTATCTGGTGCGTTCTGCCGGTTTCAAGGTGGCATTCAATAAGGGTTACATAGCCAAAACGTTCCAGCACCCGGTAATGTGTAGTAGCTTCTTTCCCGTGGTCTCCTTCGGGAAATACATCCATAAGCTTACGATACCGGAGATTTCTGCCGATATGCCCGGTAATGGTACCTTCATCCGGGCTCAGGTCGCCCCATACAAGGGCAACATATTTGCGCTGAACCGTGTGTTCGGCAAATTGCCTTGCCAATCCCAGGGAAGCCGCTTCATTTTTGGCCAGTATCAACAACCCGGACGTGTTTTTGTCTATACGATGAACCAATCCAAAACGTGGTAAAGCTGATTCGGAAAGCCCCGGGTTCTGCTGTTGCAGGTACCAGGCCACGCCATTCACCACCGTTCCGGTATAATTGCCGGACCCCGGATGAACCACCATCCCGGCGGATTTATAGAGGATAATGATATCGTCATCTTCATAACGGATATCCAGCGGAATCTGCTCCGGTATGATTTCTGTTGTTTCAGGCGCCGTGTCGCTGTACATGATGATCCTGTCTCCCGGCCGTACCTTATAGTTGGACTTCACGGTGCGCCCGTTTACCAGTACATAACCCTTTTCTATCCCCTGCTGTAATTTATTTCTGGTGCCCCCTTCAATGCGATTGATAAGAAATTTATCAATCCGGGTAAGTTCCTGGCCTTTATCCACGGTAAAGTCCATCCTTTCGTACCGGGATTCTCCGACTTCCTCATCAGTTGCTTCATTTTGCCATTCCTTTTCTTGTTCCATCCGGGGGAGTTTCGGACAAAGATAGCGTAAGCAGCCTATAACCGTCTTCCTGCCGTTCAATGGAAGCCCCGGCCGACTCAAATCAGTTAAATACTTCGGCGCCCGCATTGTCGGGGTAAAAAAAATATCTTTGCTCCATGCAGGATGTTTATTTTAGTGATTTGGGCGCCATTCCTTATAAAGAGGCGTGGGACCTCCAGGAGTCATTGCTGCAAAAGAATGTACACGCCAAGATATTACTCAAGAATCAATCGGAGGCAGTCCCTTCCCTGCGCGGGGAGATGAAGAAAGAGGCGTCTGAGGCTGATTTGAATACCCGGAATTATCTTTTATTGTGTGAACATCCTCCGGTATATACGCTGGGTAAGAATGGACATACGGAAAATGTTTTGATCAGTGAAGCGGACAGAATACAGAAGGGGATTGAATATTATCATACCAACCGGGGGGGGGATATTACATTCCACGGACCCGGACAGATAGTGGGATATCCGATCCTGGATCTGGAGAAATATTACACCGACATCGGTAAATATTTGCGGAATCTTGAGGAAGTAATCATCCGGACCCTGGCGTATTATGGCATTGAAGGAGAGCGGTCAAAAGGGGAGACGGGAGTATGGATTGAGCCGGGACGCAAAGGATACGAAAGAAAGATATGTGCGATGGGTGTACGATGCAGCCGATGGGTAACCATGCATGGATTTGCGCTAAATGTGCATACTGATTTGGATTATTTTAACTATATCATACCCTGTGGCATCGTAAACAAACAGGTGACATCCATCGAAAAAGAACTGAGATACAATCCGGGAATGGCTGCCGTAAAAGAAGTGTTAAGGGATTGTTTTGAGAAAGTTTTTGACTCCCGGCTGGTTGAATAGATAATCTACCTGCGCCTCAGGGTACCCTGACTTTGTTCTTTTCTTTCAGGATGCCATCTTCAAACAGCTCAAAACTGAACCAGCCGGCGTGTAGAAAGTTTGACTTATCAACGGTGAATATGTGCTCGCTTACCGAATTAATCTGAAACAGCATGTTACCACTTTCCTCGTAAAACTTTATTTTAAAGTTTGCCAGGCGGCTGGGTGGCAGTACAATCGTGACATCGCCGGAAGGATTGGTAAAGACAAATCCCGAGGGAGTGTAGGTCTTGGGTCTTTCCACGCTCACATTTCCGGGTTTCAGTCCGCCGCTTTTCCTTTTCTCGGGATTGGTAGATGCCGATTGCATGGTATAGTTTTTCGGTTTAACCCCATCCGCCGGTTCAGCTGGTATTATTTGCTCTACCTGGCCGGGTTCGGCCGTACGATTACTATGCTGAGTTATGGCGGATTTAGGAGCCGCTTCATTCCTGGGTACCGTAATGGTAGCCTGTGGCCTGGGCAAAGGAGGAGGAATAAAAGGATGAGGTTTCTGCGGCTTGCTGAACACGAATTCTCCTTTGTCTAAAAGGATATATAATTTATAGAAAGAATTGGTATCCGGCGCATTGTTGTCGAGGAAGCCATTTGTGATGGAAGTGGGATCAGGCAGGGTAAGGATAGTTTTGAAGCCTTTTGTGCTGTCTGAAGACCGTTGAATACTCAACTGCTTAACCACCGGGTATTTATTGACCCAGCTCAGGATTACCTTTCCGTTCCTGTTTACCACCGTAAATTTCGGAAGTGTATCCTGTGCGCTCACAAGGAACCCTTGTGATAACAGCATCAGCAATAAGAAAAAACGAAAAGCAATTTTTTTATTCATGAATAAAGTCAAAAATGCATATATCGTAAACGAAGCAAAGATAATGCTACCCCTGTTTTTAAAACCTTAAAAGCCCTTCTTTTAGCGATCTGTTTCCCTGCAGCCCTCCACTGTGAATCGTCAAAATGCTGGAACCAGCCGGGAAGAACCCTTTTTTTACCAGGTCTAATGCACCATACATCATTTTCGCCGTGTATACAAAATCTAAAGGAACGCTGGAATTGAGGTAAAACGTATTTATAAAGGATATTAAAGCTTCATTATACTTCGCAAAGCCGTCAAAATGATAGTCGTGGAACAAATAAAACCTCTCCGGGAGCGGTTTTTCGTATAAATGGCGTATTTCGGCTTCAAGCCCGTGGTTATTTTTCATGGCGCTTATGCCAACAACCTGCTGATCGTTTTTTGAAGATTGCAGTATTCCGGTCAGGGTGGTGCCGGTGCCGACCGCTGCCACGAAATGCGTATAGTACCGGGGCTTTATCGTGTCCATTATTTCCTGTGCACCTCTCACGCCCGGCTTGCCATATCCTCCTTCGGGTATGATGTAGTGCTTTCCGAAGCGTTGTTCAAGCTCTTCGGGAAAATCATTGCGTTTCAGCGTACCGAATATTTTTCTTGGGAGGAAAATTAATTCCATACCCAGTGTTGTTGCTTCCAGCAGGGTAGGAGACCATATTTTGGGCGCTTCTCCTCTGATGATGCCTGTTGCTTTGAAACCGTGTTGCCTGGCGGCGTAGGCAGTTGCCACGATATGATTGGAATAGGCGCCTCCGAAGGTCAGCAGGGAATCATACCCCTTTTCTGTTGCGTCAATCAGGTAATACTGGAGTTTGAACCACTTGTTTCCTGAAACAACCGGATGTATTTCGTCCAAACGCAGAATATCCAGCTGTACTTTCTTTCGGCGGAGCAGTTCGTTGTCAAGCGGGTCAATACCAATAGGGTTGATATGCATATCTGTATATGAGAAAATACTGCTTCTTGCTTTTACAGCTAATACATTACTAACCGCCGCCTGACGGTGTGCTCGACTTATCCACGTTATTGCTTAGGAATCTCTCCGGATATGTCATAGATCCGGGGTAATATTTCTTACTGTTTTGTAAGATTATTTCTCGATCGTGAGCGCCGCCGACAAATATTCCTGGTTTAACCGGGCGATATTATCTACAGATATTTCCTTGGGGCAAACCGCCTCACAGGCTTCTGTCATGGTGCATGAACCGAAACCTTCTCTGTCCATCTGCTCTATCATATTTAACACACGCGTTTTTTTCTCCGGCTCGCCCTGCGGCAACGAAGCGAGGTGCGCCACTTTAGCAGAAACAAAAAGCATAGCCGAACTATTCTTGCAGGCAGCCACACAAGCCCCGCACCCGATGCAGGCTGCTGCTGTAAAGGCATGATCCGCTTTATCTTTTTCAACGGGAATAGCATTGCCGTCAACTGCATTTCCCGTATTTACGGAAACGTATCCGCCCGCCTGAATAATACGGTCAAAAGCACTACGATCAACCATCAGGTCTTTGATTACCGGAAATGCATTTGCACGCCAGGGCTCAACCACGATGGTGTCTCCATCTTTAAAAGCCCTCATGTGCAACTGGCAGGTGGTGGTGCCATGCCAGGGTCCATGCGGACGACCATTGATGTACATAGAGCACATACCGCAAATTCCTTCACGGCAGTCGTGGTCAAAAGCAATGGGTTCCTTATCCTGTTCGATTAATTCTTCATTGAGCACATCAAACATTTCCAGGAAAGACATTTCGGAAGAAATATCCTTCACCTGATAAGTTTCAAAATGTCCTCTTGATTGCTGATTCTTTTGTTTCCACACCTTTAAGGTGAGGTTCATTGTATAATGTTCCATAATTAATTCCCCAATTTGAAAATTTGAAAATTTGGAATTGTATATAAAATACCCCAAATAAATCCGGGAGATATTCTTTTAGCTGATGATATAATTTTCGATAATATTTTAATTATGTCATACAAATTATCAAGTAACGGTTCTTTAAAATTATAAGATATACTTCTTTTACAAAGCGTAAGCCAATACAAAGTTTCGCTCGCCTCTTTCGCCGCAATTTTCATTTTGTGAATAAAATCAGCTTTACTTTCTGCATTCTGAGCTTCGAAAACATTTGCCCCAATAGAAGTAGATGAACGCAAAAGTTGCCTTGCTATCACAATTTTTTTATCTTTTTCCAGTTCGTCACAATATTCAATGATAGTTAGTGAGAAATCTATAGTTTTCTCCACTATCAAGTTGGGTTTGTCATTTCTCATATTTGAAAATTTAAAAGTTAGCAATTTGAATTTCCTGATCAAGTTACCGAATTTTCAAATTGCGTCATTTTCAAATTTTCAAATTATTTATAATTTCTCTGTGTCGGCTTCACCAGTTCAAACTCGAGAGGCTCTTTGTGCATTCGCCAGTTTT
>JACFNM010000741.1 GCA_019454915.1 Chitinophagaceae bacterium | reverse complement strand
AGGGTTTCTGAAACCTGTTTGATAAGATACCCGGAAATTGTGCACTTTTGCCACGGTGTACACCGCTGAAAAGCGGGGAGTGTAGCTGCCGGAAAAATTGTTGTTTTTGTCGTAGCGTAAAGAAGCGGTGAGTTTTAATTTGTCATCCAATAATTTCCTGGCAGTCTGTACAAAGGCGCCATATTCCTTGATCGTGATTTTTTGATTCTTATCGTCAAACAGCGATCCGTTTGTGAACATGTCATAGTATCTGAAATTACCACCGACAAGTAATTCAAACAGTTTAATATGGCTGCTAAAATCATATTGTCCTTCTGCGTGGTAAAACTTGCTATTACTGAAAACGCCCGCTCCGCTTAGTCCATAATTGTGAATCAGATTATCTTTTGCCTGGTTAAAAACCGTGGTGCCGGGAAGGAGTCTACCCTGGTCGGCAAACGACCGTGCATCAGCATGGCTTCCACCATTAACGCCGTTGATATCACCATTGAAGGCGGCTGCATATCTCGTAAACCATACATCGTCTGCCTGATCGGGTGTAACCGTATTACCACCCAGATCTTTCACCCAGGTTCTGTTCAGGAATTGTGCCAGGGAACGGGTATTATAAGAATCATGAGAATTCTCTGCCACCGAATAAGCGCGGAGGAAGTAATGATTCCCCTTCAATTCTGCCCGGTGCTGCTGGAGTGCAAAATTATTTAAGTCAAAACGACTGCTTCCGGTATAACTCGACGTACCTCTTCCGAAATTATATTGGTAGGATAATTCCATGTTGTTGCTGATGCGGTAATGAAGCGATCCGTTCAGCTTAAGACCATAGACGTCATAGTTCATCAGATATTTTTCTTCGTACCCCGTTCTGGACACACGCCCGATGCCTTCAAGCGTACGTACTACTTCATCGCCATAGATGTTGACTGCATTTCTGCCCGGGGTATTTGGACCACGTTGTCCTGCAGGTGTTTGTGCGTCTATATCTGTATAGTTGTTGGCAAACCAGTCCAGCCCCGAGACATAGGATGCATTTATTTTAAAAGCGAAGCGGTTATTGAAAGCTTTGGCATAGCGCAGCGCAAAATCATACACGCCATGAGGCCTGGCTTCTGATT
>JACFNM010000740.1 GCA_019454915.1 Chitinophagaceae bacterium | reverse complement strand
AACCATGTTCCGACAGCATACGAGTCACCTCATTATGTGATGCCCCTGATATACCTAATTCGTCTTCAAAAAAAGCTTTCGAACCTCCTGTTCCTTTTCCGAATATAGGATTGGTTGAAAAAGCAGTCCACTCTGCTTCTGCCAACTCCGCTCTTCCCGTTGTAATATCTTCTTTTTCTCTCCCCAAGGCATCTTTATTGGTATAACGATTGGTAATCATTCCTCCTGTTGTGACGGTGGTATATCCCCATAAAAACACTACCCCGAATCCTAAAGCCACTAATTTGACAGTTACCTTTGTCTTCCCTATTAGACCCACTCGCCACCAATAGATGGCTATAAATACCACTGCCATAAGAATGGCTGCAACGACTCCACCCCGGGAGAAGGTAAGTAAGGCACGATAACCCATCAAGACCATAAAAAACATCATGACCCAATGAACTAATGGGTTTCGATATGGAATAAAGAAGCGGCTAATCAATATAAAAAAGCCCAATCCCAGAATAGTTGCAACCTGATTTCCACTATATCCCCCTGAAGTCGCAGCATTGGATCCGGCATGAATAAAAAGATCGGGACCCGTTGGAGTATATAAAACCACATATACTGCCGTAACGATTATAGGATATACCAGATAATCCAGTACCTTTAAAAACTTACTTAACTTCATTGTTCTTCCATACAGCAAAACAGAAGAAACTGTTAAGCAAATGGGACCTCCGAGATTAAATATTACCGATTTCCGAAAATCAGAATCGAAATCAAGGTAGAGATAGGAAACACCAATGGCCGGAAGCAGCAATAAAAAATACAATACATACGGGATTGCATTACGTCTGAATCCAACAAAGAACATGCCCCAGAGGCAAAAGAAAATAACCGCATACTTTCCCTGCTCCCATATTATCGCTGATCTCGCCATTCTGAAAAGTACCTCTCCTCCCGTAAAGTAAGCAGCGGCGCATACCGCCGTAAAAAACTTATCCTTAGAAGCAATCATCCGATAACAAAAAAAAACAAAAGCCGCTATAAAATAAAAGATCATCAGCTTGCGGTCAACGGAGGCAACAAAAGCGACGCCTACGTGAAGCAGGATAATGGAAAGGGGC
>JACFNM010000739.1 GCA_019454915.1 Chitinophagaceae bacterium | reverse complement strand
CCAACCGTACAGTGGTAACCTTTGTCGGAACCCCTGAGGCTGTAGTTGAAGCTGCATTCTGCGGAATCAGCAAAGCAGCTGAATTGATTGATATGAGCAGACATCACGGTGAGCATCCCCGTATGGGAGCTACTGATGTGTGCCCGTTTATTCCTGTTGCCAATATTTCAATGGAAGAAACCGCTGCATGGTCGATAAAACTGGCTGAGCGGGTTGGCAATGAACTTAGCATCCCGGTTTACCTTTATGAAGCTGCACAACCGGATAAAGACAGGAATAACTTATCGGTTATCCGGGCCGGTGAATACGAAGGATTTTTCAAAAAAATAAAACTGCCGTTTTGGAAACCGGACTTTGGCCCGTCAGACCTCCCTGCCAGGCATGGTGCTACGGTTATCGGTGCTAGGGATTTTCTCATTGCCTATAATGTTAATCTGAATACCAAATCAGTAAAGCGGGCAAACTCTGTGGCATTTGACATCCGTGAAGCCGGCCGGGTAAAAATAGATCCGCTAACGGGTAAGCGGATGAAAGACAAAGACGGGAATGACATCCGGATTCCCGGAAAGTTAAAAGGAGTAAAAGCAATTGGCTGGTATATTGAAGAGTATGGAATTGCCCAGGTTTCGATCAACATTACCCGTTTTCGAGAAACACCAATTCACCTAGTCTTTGAAGCATGTGTGACCAGTGCTTATGAAAGAGGATACCGGGTAACCGGCTCTGAGCTGGTCGGGTTGATTCCGCTGTCTGCTATGCTGGAAGCAGGAAAATACTTTCTGAATAAGCAACGACTCTCATCCGGAGTAAGTGAAAAAGAGCTGGTTCATATTGCAGTTAAATCAATGGGATTGGATGAACTTGCTCCTTTTGATCCGCAGAAACGGATTATTGAATACCTGCTGGCTGATAAAAATAGTTCACCCCTGGCTAATAAAACCTTATCGGATTTTGCTGATGAAACAGCAAGTGACTCACCGGCACCCGGTGGCGGAAGTGTTTCAGCATATGCAGGAGCATTAGGAGTTTCGCTGGCAGTCATGGTTGCCAATCTTTCAGCATCCAAAACCGGCTGGGAAAAGAGATGGATGGAGTTCTCAGAACTGGCTGAAG
>JACFNM010000738.1 GCA_019454915.1 Chitinophagaceae bacterium | reverse complement strand
CTTCTTCCCAGCAACGTCTCGCCAAAGGCCCTGTGCAATTGCCGCGGACGTTGTGCATCATGAAGTTTTTTCCCTACCAGGCCTCCTGCATGGTAATATCGAAATTATGTCTAAGATTGATTGGGGACATGGCGAAGCAGGGCTATAATTTGAATATCTTTCCGTCCAGCCGGGTCTTCGCTGTTTGAGAAATGAACGGGGAGCGAGGTTCAGGCGAATATTCTATTTTTGGTCGCGTCGTCGTTATCATCTAAGGCAGATAAATTGTGTATGTAGAGTTGGATGGGACGGAGTCCCAGAAGAACATAGGGAATACGTAGTCGGGAGACTACGTATAGCTGACTTAAGGCTACGTATAGCGGAGCTATCATTACTGCTTTCCCCTCAGCATTTTGAACGAAAACCACACGAGTAATAACACGGTCACTATCATTATACCCCACAACCATCTCCGGTCCATAAATAAGGGATTGGTTTCGGTTTGTTGATGCTTCCCTAAGTTCCTTTCTTCCCCGACGAATAGTTGACCGGCAGATTCAGGGATTTTATCCGCAAAATAATTCAGATCGTAATCGGGAGCAGATGCATTTTTATTTCCGTAAACAAGATAGTAAGTGGCATCGGGTACAAAACGGGCCAAAAGCTGATGGACACTTCCTGTCACCCGGATACCGTTGATCTGCAATGGCTGATTATCGGCATTATGGATTTCAATTTTTAACTTTTGAGCAATCGTGGGATTGAATTTGAAGCCATTTGAATCTAACGAATTCAGCACTCCCGAAGCGAGGGTATGGTAAATATAATTCCAGTCCTTTTTCGTTTTAAAGCTATCCGCCAGATACTTTATTGTTACGGGGCGATAGTAATCAATGGAGTCCGAAACGTCTATTTTAATATAATCAACAGGAACCGGCCACTTCAATTCCACCTCCATTTCCGACTGCTTAAGCTGCTTATTATTTACCAGGCCGGATTTACGAATCGCATAGTCTGTAGAAAGTCCCTTAGCTATAACATTCTGCCCAATATCCGCATGAATCAAATCCGGCTTAATCCTTGCCTCAATAAACACCCGGTAATAACGATATTTTGAGTCCGGAATATTTAGCG
>JACFNM010000737.1 GCA_019454915.1 Chitinophagaceae bacterium | reverse complement strand
ATTAAAACACATCAGTGCAAGAGGCGGAGCCATTCCGGATAGTATTGCAGATGCGCCGTTATGGATTGATGTGGATTATGCGTTTGACGGACTGGATATTCATTGGACAACGGAAACACCGAATGTGCCCGGCGCTGAAGGGAAAGGAATAGGCGCCTACTTTGAGGGAGACAAGGGAACTTTACTTTGTGATTATGGAACCCGTTTAATTACGATCAACGGAGAAACTACGACAGATCTGCCGGAAGTGCCGCAAAGTATTCCACGTTCACCGGGCCATCAGCAAAATTTTGTAGATGCCGTAAAAACAAGAACTCAACCCGAATCCAATCTGGTTTATGCGCGACAAATGGCGCTACCGATGTATCTGGGAATGATTTCTTATCGCCTGGGACGCCCCTTACAATGGAATGCCAAAAAAGAAAAATTCATAGGTGATAAGGAGGCCAATGCCCTGCTCCATCGCAAACCCAGAAAGGAATGGGCGTTGATTTGATTTGACGGTGGTACGACATTTTATCGCAATATTTACCGGTAGAGCCGTTCGGTTCGGTAATGTTGCATAGACATACAGTTTACTGTTTATCCGTTTGGAATGGTAAGACGGACATGAGAGCCCGTTTTTCCAACCCAAATTTTGCAGTTGAACTGCAAAACGACTAAGAAAGGCTATTGCTCGAATTATTGATTCTCGCAAATCCTTTCTAAGTCGGGGTTACCGGGATGCTCCTCACGAAGGCTAACACACTTTGCATTAGCCTTAGCGGCTACTGCAAAATCCCGGTTCAAAGATTAAAATAGCGCCTTACATTTGCCCGATTATTGTACTTTCTAACAGAACAGGTATGACTATTGAGCAAATCGAAATAAGCACACTTCGGTTCGAGGATTATCAGGAATTACTGGAAGCGATGAAAGCTTCTTACGTCGGCTGGCAGGGTGGTTACTGGAGTCCGGGTGCGATTGAAAGACTGATTGAAAAATTTCCGGAAGGTCAGATAGTCGTTAAAGCCGATGGAGTAGTAGTTGGATGTGCATTGTCTATCATTGTAGATTACAAACGTTTTGGAGATAACCATACCTATAAACAAATTACCGGTAACTATACTTTTAAT
>JACFNM010000167.1 GCA_019454915.1 Chitinophagaceae bacterium | reverse complement strand
TTAGACTTATCAAAGAACTGTATTAACTTTGCGGTTAATCTATATTATCCTAAAAACCTATTTCTGAAACGCATAATACCCGAATACGGATTAAACCTGGTTTCTATTCATAAGAGCTACTAAAATTAAACCTTATCCTTTTTAGCAGCCCGTTGCTAACCTGTTCAAACACCGCCATTCGGCGATCCTATGACAGAAACCTATTTGTTACAATGGATTGTGTACTTGAGCCACAGATCTTTGCTAAGTGAAAGACACCAACGTCTCCTTATCAAATGACTCCTTCGGGAGATTATACGCTGTGGCTTAAGTACCATTCCTTCTCTTTTCCGCCTGAAACGTATAGTTCCTCTGTGTCAGGTAACTGAATGAGATAACGAACCCGGTCGCGAGAATTTTGGCAATGGTGGGATAGATGTGGAACGACTCCACAAATAGTTTAATAAACACATAATTCAATATGATACAGCCTATCACCAACAAAAAATATCTAAATAGCTGCACCCTGCCCTTCAGATAAGAGCCTGGAAAGACTATTTTACTCATCAATAGAAAGCCAGTTGGAAAAGTAATTACGAATGAAATCAGAAATGCAGCTATATAGGGACTAATACTGATTATGGGTGTATGGACAATTTGCTTGTGCAGGACAAAATGGTAAGAAATAAAATATAAAAAAATGTCAAGCAGGGTATTACCTCCCCCGCACACTACGTAACGAAACGTTTGGCGGTTGACTATCTTCCTAAAAGGCGTGTAAAAAAAATCCAGTAATGCTTCGATAAGTACCTTCAAAATCTCTGATTGTGCTATTGACAAACTTCATGCCGCGCAAAAGTAAAAAACATATATATTCGCCGGCTTTCAAATTAATAAAAGATATGTCCGTGTCCAATGTTATTATTATTATGCTAATTATTGTCTAAAAACACCCTCGTTGGAAATTATTAATTAATTTAATCTTTTAAACACCTCAAAAAGCAAATGCTATGATCAAATTGCAGGTTATCGGAAACCTTGGTAAAGACTGTATTACCAATACGGTCAATGGAAAAAACGTTATCAATTTTAATGTGGCGCACACAGAAAGGTTCCGGGATTCGTCCGGTCAGCAAAAAGAGAAGACCATCTGGGTTGAGTGCGCTTATTGGACGGACAAGACAGGCATTGCCCCGTATCTTAAAAAGGGAACGCAGGTATTTGTGGAAGGCACTCCCGAAGTCAGAAATTTTACCCGGAATGATGGTACGGCCGGATCATCATTGGCGATGAGAGTATTTAGTGTTCAGCTTCTGGGAAGCGGGAACCGCAATGAATCCCCGGAGTCTGTAGCCTATAGCGACCAGCCCTCCGGCGCTAACCCTGTAGCTGATAGCCCCACATCTATTGCGGATGATCTCCCATTCTAATCAGTTGATTATTTTTTTGAAGTGAAATATAACTGGTGCTTCCATCATCAGAATATTTCACTTTTTTGTTTTGATACCTTCTTCATTTTCCGGAGACTCGGAGCAGACTCCTGTAAAAGTTGCCTGCCAGCCAAAAGGCCCATGAGATTGTCTTCCCGCGGGGTTATTCTGAGTTTCTGGGTAAAACCCTGAGCAGGCGCTTTGCCTACCCAATTGTATTTACTTCCTTTGAAGTTCTTTTAGCTTTGAAGATTGATCCTTTATATTTCCCATTATCTTTGCACGGCAAAAAATAAAACAGACCATGAAAGTCATGAAGTTTGGCGGTACATCCGTAGGGAAACCCGAAAGGATGCAGCAAGTTGCCAGGTTGATTACCACGGGAGACGACGCTAAGATAGTTGTCCTGAGTGCACTGAGCGGCACAACAAATGCACTGGTATCTATTGGTGACGCTCTGGCACATGGAGATAAGCAGTCAGCCAAACAGAAAATAGATGACCTGGGGGGGCATTACCGGTCTTTCGTAAAAGACCTTCTTAAAGAAAAATTAACCCTGGCGAAAGGTGAATCCATCATTTCAGAACATTTTGAGTTTTTGAATATCATTCTTAAGATTTCTTTTAACGAAGCGCTTAACAAGGACATTCTGGCCCAGGGAGAATTGATGAGTACCAAATTATTTAGCGTCTTCCTGGAGGAAAAGCAGATATCCCACGCATTATTGCCCGCGTTGGATTTTATGCAAATTGACGCGAACGATGAACCCTATTTCGATGCCATAAAGGTGAAGCTGCATCGGATTTTACAGCAGCATTCGGATAAGCATCTATTTATTACCCAGGGATATATCTGCCGGAACTCCAAAGGGGAAGTTGACAATCTGAAAAGAGGCGGTAGTGACTATTCCGCATCGTTGATAGCAGCGGCTGTAAAAGCCGATGTTTGTGAGATATGGACGGACATTGATGGCATGCACAACAATGACCCCCGCCTGGTGAAAGTTACCCAACCGGTAGAACAGCTAAGTTTTGAGGAAGCCGCAGAATTAGCCTATTTTGGCGCTAAAATTTTACATCCAACCTGTATATGGCCGGCTCAGCAGGAAAAGGTACCTGTGAAACTATTGAATACCATGGAACCCGATGCACCGGGAACAACCATCACCCAGGAAGCCGGTTCGGAAGGCATAAAAGCAGTAGCCGCCAAGGACGGCATCATCGCCATAAAAATAAAAAGCAGCCGGATGCTGCTTGCTTATGGGTTTCTGAGAAAGGTCTTCGAAGTGTTCGAAAAGTACAAGACGGCTATAGATATGGTGACCACTTCAGAAGTTGCCGTATCGCTGACTATAGATAGCGACATACACCTGGAACATATCTTAAAGGAATTGGAGCCCTTCGGAACTATTGCCACCGACAAAGACCAAACCATCGTATCGTTGGTAGGGAACCATATAACAAAGACACCTCATGTATTAATGAAAATCTTCGATTCCTTATCGGAGGTGCCCGTTAGGATGGTGAGTTTCGGCGGCAGCAATCACAATATTTCTGTCCTGGTTCCCTCGGCGTATAAAGTTCAGACCCTTCAATTAATCAATAAGGGCGTATTTGGACTGGAATAGCAACAGTGTCGGAGCGGTGATTACTGCTTAAGCTTAATAAGTTCAAGCCCGATTTTGTCTACTCCCTGTCATCCCACACATAGCGGGTGACCACAACCTGCTCCGGGCGATTATTATAACGATGCAACTCAGAAACCTGGCAGTTTCTGTCCCTTGTCCATAGTATTTTTTCAATCACTGTGCTGTCCTTATCTTCTATCGCCTTCTCAATGTAAACACTTTGAACGTCTCCCTTTTCTTCGTTCAATAGCACATCTGCCCTTCGAATGAGGAGATCCTGATCCCTGGCTGTATAAGTCAGCGTCAAGGTGCCTAAGGTGGCATCAATAAAAGAAGTCTCCGTATACCTGTTGTGCAATTCCGGTGACGCAATATCAGGCGCCATAAACCCTTCTGATAATTTTCTGAATTCTCCCTTTTCAACCACGGTAGTATCGGTGATGCCCGATATAGTCCTATATTTTATTACCGCCAATGGGAGCGTATCTAAATTTCTTAACTGGCTTTCGATGAAGTTGCCAATAGGAAAAAAGTCTTCCGTGAGGTTATTATCGCGGCCTGACCCCGCTCCATCACTCTGGCAACCAAGAAAAGCTAAAGAGACAACAATAATAATTAGAATCAATCGGGTGTGCATCCGTTAAAAATAATAAAAAACCTATGGACTAGCGCAACCGGCATGTCCACGTTTGATCTACCTGATGGTTTTAGTTACACCAATCTTAAATCCGAAGTCCATGAGATATTCCTTAACGGGGTACTCGCTTTTATAGCTCGACATCAACTGGTAGCGAAACTGTGGCCCGGCTTGCCACCTGAATGATCCCATATTATAAGATACGTAAGTTTCTATCCCCGCATTCAGGTTCCACTTACGAATCAATGAAGGGTCCTGGGCATAACGTCTGAAATCCGTAGAAAGTAAATAGGCGTTATTGGCAAAGTTAAACACCGGCTGAGCACTAGCCGCAATGTTCCACTGGAAATATGAATTACCGAGTACCCCCCATTCAAAACCTACCGGCATGGACACCTGGTAAAATTCATTGTCAAACCACGATGAGCCGCTTCCGCTGAAATTTTGCAGGGTGGAAACCGCATTTATGGAATCACTTATGCCGGTCGGCTTTTCAAGAACTGCCAAAGTTGTCAATTCTGGTTTTGCAGGGAATGCCCTCAGCTGATACCTCGAATAGTTAAGCTGCAACCCTGTTCTTAAGATAAAGTGATCGCTTAATTTGTAGACTAGGTTGGCGCCTACTTCGGCTCCAATGGACGGTTTGTGCGTAACCATATTATTGACCGAGTTGCTTTCATTCGTAGTGCTATAAGGAACACCTCTGAATACTTCTTTAATTTCACTCAACCCGCTTGCTAACCGACGGTAACTCACCGTAGGAGACAAAAATAATTGCCATTCAAATCTGGACTTCCTGAAAACTTCGCCTCCCCACAAAACTTTTTTCACGTTTTGTTCCCCGTTTTCCTCTTCTTTTATAAGATTCGAATCAGGTTGCTTATCTATAGGAGACACAGGGTAGTGCACAGCCGGCACTTGCTCACTATGGGTTGCCCCTACAGTGCCTTCCTCGGAATAATTTTCTTCTTCCAAAGTCTCTTCAGTCAGTGTATTCAATAAATGAGATGCCGGAAGCCTGTTAACCGATAATTTCTTTTCCGGCTCCAAAGTGATAGCATCTTTTTCCCCGTCATAGCCGGTATCCAAAGAAAGGGCTGAAGGTGGGTTTACGTTATTGGCTGCGCTATGCATGGAGAAGCTACTCATCATTCGATCGGGGCTATTCATCTCCATTGCAAGCCGGTTATTATTTATCAGCGAGGCATCATGAAAACGTTCTACATAAACCACTGACCCAAACAGGAACAGTAACGTCAAGGAGATATAAGTCCATTTAAACCTTGTGTGAACAGACCGGTTTATATTATTCCATACCCTGTCCGAAGGGTACATCTTATACTCATCTGCCTTTTTCTTCAGAAATTCATCAAATTCATCTATGTGTATATTTCTCTCCATAGTCAGTTCTTCGGTCAGTCCATATTTATATAAAATAAATCGCTTTCGTTCTGCTGTTTCTTTCAGGTATTAATCATGGCCACTTCAAGATTCGGCGTATACTGCGGAAGAATGTGCTTCTTAATAAGTATATCTTCCAGCATTGCTTTTGCTCTCGTAAACTGAGAACGGCTGGTGCTTTCCTCAATTTCGAGCATCTGTGCAATCTCTCTATGGGAATACCCTTCAATGGCGTAAAGATTCAACACGGTCCGGTATCCCAAAGGCAGGAGTCGAATGCACTCCACCACTTGCTTTGCCTGTACAATTGAAGGAACGTTTTCTTCTCTGACATACATTCCCGATGCATGGATCAGATCTACACTTTCTGCAAACTTCTTGTTCTTCTTCAGGTTATTAATACAGGTATGGACAATGATTTTCCTAATCCACCCTTCTAACGCACCCCGGTTTTCAAACTGCTTTAATTGTTTGAATATCCTGATAAATCCTTCCTGCAACATGTCTTCGGCATCTTCGCGGTTTTTTGCATACCGATAGCATACAGACAACATTTTAGGACTATACCGGTAGTATAGTTCCTGCTGTGCTGATGCCTGATTTCGCAAACACCCTTTGATCATTGCCTCTTCTGTCATGAAATCGTTGTAGATTTCATGTAAAATAGACAATTTTACGATACGATGTGCTGCCCGACCCGAAAAAAATTGATTTTGGTAAGCCGTCACCGAAATTAACCTATAGCTATTCTATCAGCACGTCTCCTGTCATCTGCGGAGGGATGGCTAATCCCATTACCCGTAATATAGAAGGGGCTAAATCTCCTAATTTGCCATGCTTAACCTTTCCTCTCCATGCTTTATCAATTACAAATAAAGGAACCGGGTTCAGGGTATGAGCGGTATTGGGAGTGCCGTCTCCATTGATAACGTAGTCTGCATTTCCATGGTCGGCGGTCAAAAAAACGGTATATCCGTGCTCCAGAGCAGCAGTAACTATTTTCTCCACGCACTTATCCACTGTTTCCACCGCTTTAACGACGGCATCCCAAACGCCCGTATGCCCTACCATATCAGCATTGGCAAAGTTCAGGCATATAAAATCAGCGGTTTCATTCTGAATTTCGGGGAGCAGGGATTCCGTAAGCTCCGGTGCACTCATTTCGGGTTTAAGGTCATAGGTGGCCACTTTGGGTGAAGGAACCAGTATTCTTTTCTCCCCCTCAAACGGCGCCTCTCTGCCTCCGCTAAAAAAGAAGGTTACATGAGGATACTTTTCCGTCTCGGCAATCCTGATTTGCTTCAATCCTTCAGCGGCAAGAACCTCGCCTAAAGTATGCGTTAGGTTTTCATTCTTAAAAATCACCTTCACGTCCCGGAAGTTCTTATCATACTCGGTCATGGTGATATACTCCAGGGAAAACTTTTGCATACCATACTCCGGCATATCCTTCTGGGTGAGTACTTCCGTTATTTCTCTGCATCGGTCTGTCCGGAAATTAAAACAGATCACCGTGTCTCCCGGTTTAATGCGGCCTCTTCCCTCCGTACTTTGTCTTTTAATAATAGGCCGAACAAACTCATCGGTAATCTGGGCATTATATGAGGCTTCCATCGCCTGAAAGATATCATCCGTTACTTCTCCCGCGCCACTAACCAGCGCTTCATACGCCACTTTTACCCTCTCCCATCGTGTATCCCTGTCCATGGCATAATAGCGTCCGGTTACCGTAGCTATTTCACCGCAGGTTGTATCAAGATGTTGCTGAAGATCCCGGAGATACCCCAGCCCTGCCTTTGGGTCTGTGTCCCGTCCATCTGTGAAGGCATGGATAAATACGTTTTCCAGTTTTTCGTTGGCGCAGATTTGCGTAATAGCCTTCAGGTGGTTGATATGGGAATGTACCCCTCCGTCGCTCACTAACCCCAGTAAGTGTAAAGAAGCCCCAGACGATATTACGTGTTGGAGAGCGCCTGCCAAAGTGGGGTTCTTACTCAACTCACCATTTCTGACGGCTACATTTATCCGCTGTAATTCCTGGTAAACAATCCGCCCCGCGCCTATGTTCAAGTGTCCCACTTCGCTATTCCCCATCTGCCCATCGGGCAGCCCCACAGCCTCTCCACAGGTTATGAGCGTAGTATTGGGGTATTTGTTATAAAGAGAACTAACAAAAGGCGTTTTTGCATTTTGAATGGCGTCGCTGGATTTTACCTTGCCCAGTCCCCATCCGTCCATGATAACCAATATTACTTTTTTCGTTTTCATAGGCCAAAAGTAAGCTATTTGATTTTTTATTTTTTTTAACATTTATCATCATTATGGGTATTCTGGCACATTTTTGGGTAGACTATAGGTCAGAGTTTTCCCCATGAAAAACTTTATGATCAAACTACTTGTTTTTCTGCTGATAATAGGCGGGGTTGCATTTAATTATTCGAATCCATCCGCGTCCAATTCTTTAGAAGATGTTATCAGCGCTATGGATGGCCGGAATGTCAACCAATTATCGGGTTATTTTGATAAAGTGGTGGAAATTACGCTTCATTCCAGGACTAATACTTATAGTAAGAGCCAGACCGAAGTCATCTTAAAAGACTTTTTCCATTCCTACAAGGTGAAGACCTTTGAAATATTACACAAAGAAAGTGCTAACAATTCGGCTTTTTGCGTCGGCAATTTGGGAACAAGGTATGGGGATTTCCGAACCACGATTTATATGAAAAACCGGTCACATAAATTATTAATTCAGGAAATAAGTATAACCGAGCCCGATTAGATGAATGCCTTCGCCCTCTGCGGGTCTGACGACTTTAGGCTTCCGTTTCAAACAAATCCGATGCGATCCCGTCTGCAAAATGCTTTCCGGACTGGGTGAGACGCAGCCTGTTGTTTTCCAGCAATAATTTGTCCTTTAAAAATGGCTGAGCGGATTGCAGCAGGCGTTCACCGGATTCTCCTCCGAATGTTTTACAGACATATTCCAGGTCAATACCTTCTATTCTCCGCAAAGCAGTCATTATGTATTCGTTTAGCCTCTGCGTGGTGGTCAGTATTTCTTTTTCGGATGGTATTTTACCATCCCGGAGGGATTGAATATATAATGCATTATTGGCTATATTCCAGCTACGCGTATCCGCTCCGTTGAAAGAATGAGCAGAAGGCCCAAAACCGTAATAGGCCTTCCCTAACCAATAAGAACTATTGTGAATGCTCCTTTTGCCCGGCAAAGCGAAATTGGATATTTCATAGTGCTCGTATCCGGCATCTCCCAATCGCTTCATCAGATAGTTGGATTGACGTACCTGTTGTCCGGGGTCGGTATCCCGCAATTTCTTTTTCCGGATCAGGCTGTATAGAGCTGTTCTGGGTTCAACGGTCAGCGCATAGCAACTGATATGCGGTATATGAAGCTCCGTCACCTGTTCTACATTTTTCGCCCACCGGATATCACTCAGTTCAGGCAGCCCGTATATCAAATCAATAGTAAGGTTTTCAAACCCTTTGTCCTGTGCATATCGAATACTGTTGACGGACTGCTGCGCATCATGAGCCCTGTTCATCCACCGGAGGTCTTCATCAAAAAAAGACTGAACACCGATGCTTAACCGGTTGATGCCCAGGTTACGCCAGGCGACCAGTTTGTCTATGGAAATATCATCCGGATTTGCTTCTAAAGTAATTTCGTCATGCAGGGGTAGTGTAAATTTTTTCGAAAGCGCGTCAAAGATCATGGCTAATTCTTCCGGCAACAACAAACTGGGCGTACCTCCCCCAAAGTAGACACTCTCGATATCAGGGAATGGAGTAAAGACTTCCGTGAGCGCA
>JACFNM010000166.1 GCA_019454915.1 Chitinophagaceae bacterium | reverse complement strand
CCGAATTGTTAGTTGCCCAAAACGCAACATCAGCAGAAGCCACATTACACGCCAATCCAGGACGCGGGACCACTCCGCCACAAACAAGCAGTAATCCCGCCAAACGACTCGCATTTGCCTTGGAAGATTCCGCATATCTCCAACTCATATAACCGCCCAGGCTTAATCCTGTGAGATAAATTCTGTCCTCATCAACCCTATAGTTACTGATACAATATTGAATCAGATTGGCAATATTCTTTGGGTTCGTAGAGGATTCTTTCGATTGGGGGCTAATTACAATAAAAGAAAAATTTTCACCACCTATATTAATAAAAGGAGGGAATTTACCCTGATTGATCAACTTGGGCGGGCCGTTGACAAGCACACGAGGTAGTTGTGCGGCAGAACCATCGCCCCTCTCTCCATTACCATGCATAAATATTAGTAACGGATATTTCTTCGAAGGGTTTGAAGAATAATCCACAGGTAATGATTCGTAATATCCATTAATATTCTCGCTGATAGCAATATTTGGAATGGCTTTTTGAGTCTGGACCTGCGCCCCCGAAAATAATGGGCAAAGAATTATATACAGGAATAAGGCACAGCACCCTCTTTCCCATATATGGGCTTTCGTAACTGTTTTCATTTTCCTAGGGTATTTGGATTATTAAAGAAATACGGATTAATTCCAAACTCATCATTAAACGTCACTGCCAGCCTGTCCGTATAATAATTCGGTAATTTAAGCGGGCTAATTATGTCATTCCAGCGATTATTACCAAACAGTAATTCTGGTTAGCTTTTACAACCGCAACTCGAATACTTTATAAATGAATAGCCCCTAATCTTCTTTAATTCTATCGAAAGTTTTGGGGGTGGATATTCTGAAATATACCGACTCCCACGATCTGGCAGCAAAAAAAGCAGCGTGTTTATTTCAGTTGAAAAGTATACCAGTAATTCGGTTTAAAAGAAATTATAAGGCTCAACCCATTGAAGAAAAAGAATCCCATAAATGGATAGAGGTATTAGAAACCTCTAACTGTCCCGGGCTAATAGCATGACCTTTGCTCAAGATAGAGAGAGAGACATATATGAACAATTTGCCACAATACCCGATGACAAACACCATTTATTGATCCGTAGCAGAACTACCCGCAAGCTTTGGGTTGGCTCAGACTTGTACACTGGCATGCACAACTGCCTGTTGCCGGTGTTTATAGTGTTGATATAGCGGCAGCCAAGCGTAACAAAAGAACAGGCGAATAGCACAAATGGCCATCCACTATGGTGCATCCCACATTAAACAACCGGCCAGCATACGCAAAACCATGCACGGCACACCCAAAAAACACAGCCCCAAAATTTACTTGGGGCTGTGTTTTATATCGGTTGAACATCTCAACCTTATTATTGATTGAATAGTTTAAAGTTTTAACAATCTGGTAGACTTTGAATATTTACCATCAATGATAATCCTACAAACGTAGGTTCCCGAAGATAATTTCGACACATCGAAAACCTTATTATATTGACCTGAAGCACTCTTGTCGAACTCCTGCTGAAATATCAATTGTCCCTTCAAATCATAAATCAATATTCTGGTTTTCCCTTTGGCCACTCCGTCGATCGTCAGATTCATCTCATTACGCACAGGATTGGGATAAACTTTCACTTCCAAAGAAGTTGATATATTTAAGCCCGGGGACGGCAATAACGCTATCTGATCTTCAGCAGAAGAATTATCCGCTGAAATTTCCATCGTTCTACCAGAGAGAGCCGATTTTACTGTTATCGCCACAGTAGATGTAGCTACCTCACCGGTGGGACCAGTAATCACAAGATCGAACTTATACACGCCGGCAACCGTTAAACCGGTCACATCCGTACCTATACTCCATGGATATAAGATATTTGCAGTCACTGGACCGGCAGATTGCTTCCATATGTGCTTGCTACCCTCGGGTGCGGTAGAATTCGCCGAACCATTGATTTTGACAGAGGATACGGGTAAAGTAATCGTCTGATCAGGGCCTGCATCGGAGTGCAGGGGTGGCTGTCCACTGTTCTTTGAAGCAGCATCCACAATAATATGGGTCGCGGCGGTTGATATGTTCCCTGACTTATCAGTAATCTTCAACTCAAAACGATGGTCTCCTACTGTCAAATCCGTAACATTCGTCTTTAGTGATGTCGGGCTGACTATCGTGCCCCCCGACGGACCATTCGTCTTTCGCCACAGAAACGTGCTGCCTGTCGGGTAAGTTGACTTACTACCATCTAATACAGCGCTGTTTGTTGGTAGCATAATCGTCTGATCCCAGCCCGTTACAGCTTTTGGAAGAACTGCTCCTGATTTCACGATAATATGCGTTGCAGCCGTTGAAACATTTCCCGACTTATCGGTTATCGTCAACTGGAAACGATGGTCTCCTACAGTCAGACCCGTGACATTGGTCTTTAATGATGCCGCACTAACTATCGTGCCACCCGCAGGACCGTCGGTCTTTTCCCAAAGGAAGGTACTTCCCGTTGTATAGGTAGAACCGCTGCCGTCTAACACAGCACTGTTCGTTGGAAGCGTTATCGTCTGATCCCAGCCCGTTACAGCTTTTGGAAGAACTGCTCCTGATTTCACGATAATATGCGTTGCAGCCGTTGAAACATTTCCCGACTTATCGGTTATCGTCAACTGGAAACGATGGTCTCCTACAGTCAGACCCGTGACATTGGTCTTTAATGATGCCGCACTAACTATCGTGCCACCCGCAGGACCGTCGGTCTTTTCCCAAAGGAAGGTACTTCCCGTTGTATAGGTAGAACCGCTGCCGTCTAACACAGCACTGTTCGTTGGAAGCGTTATCGTCTGATCCCAGCCCGTTACAGCTTTCGGAAGAACAGTTGGAGGCGGCGGTGTACTTCCTGATCCACCTCTTTTATAGGACAGCATCCATTCGTAAACATTCATCCCGCTTTCTCTGAAATTCGGATCATACGATTTAGTCCAGGCATCATGGCCACTTTGCTGATGAATAGTAATCTTAGCTTTAGGCGCGGTCATAATCGCATTGATCGAATTCACCAATTGCTGAGCCTTGGTGGCCGAAATATAAGGATCTCCTGAGTTATTCAAAAACCACATCGGCAAATGAGCGTTAGTAACATTTGCTATTTGTTCTCCTTTGCTTTCTGCTCCGGAACACACGGGAACTATGGCCGCCACCATTTCTGCCCTCGCTTTCGTACCGGCTGAAAAAGACCAAGCGGTTTTTCCTCCCATACTTAGCCCCGTCAAATAGATTCGGGAGTCATCCACTCTGTACTTTTGTTTACAATAGTCAATCAAAGCGCCAATTGCATCCGGTATCCCGGAACTCGATTTAAACTGTGGCGATATCACTATGAAGGAAAACTGCTCTCCGCCAACTGTAAATGAGGCCGGGAAAGTACCGGCATTTAGTAATTTCGGTATAGCATTTTTTAATACAAGAGATATTTGGGTGGTTCCATTGCCCAGTTCTCCAACCCCATGGAGAAATATCAGTAACGGGTATTTCTTACTGGGATTACTACTATAATCTGTCGGCAATGACTCATAATACCCACCAATATTGGAACCTATATTGGCCGTTACGGCTTTCTGCGTTTTTTGATACTGCGCCCATGCTATCTGTGGGCTGAAAATAAAGAGAGCTATTATAAGCGCAACACAATTAAAAGCTCCTCTGGATAACAACGGGGGAAAATGGAAACCCTTTTTGCTTTGATTCATGATTTTTCAGGAATAATAAATTGGTTTAAAAATTAATACATAAAAAAGCCTAGCGATGAAATGAATCTTTAAAATAGGCGGAGATGTTTCCCACAATGTGAATAAAATAAATAGAGATTGTGCATAGAAACCGGATTTAGAAAAATGAATAATTGGACTAAGAGAAATACAAGTTTTGTACCAGATCGTTAATAAATTCTAAAAAAAGAGGAATTTTCTAAAATAAATTCCAATTCCAGTACCCGAAAAAAATTGCTTTATGATAAGTTAATTTCACCAGCTACGGCATACATGATTATTTGTAATTGATAGCCCGTTGGGTTGCAATCACTTAGAAAGTCGTAACTAATCATTCTTTGATTTGGCAGCCCCATTTAACTAAAACAGCTACCAGCCATTTCAAAAAAGTATTACTTTTGACGTAATCTGCAATTTCCATTGAAAGAACCGCAAAACTCTCAATTCTCTGTGGTTTGAGCCATTTTTTATAAAGCCTTACTATTCGTTTTGAGATAATCCGCCTTTAAATCCATGATTTCTCTACACTAAACAAATACGTTAAAACAAAGAGAAAGAATATGCATGGAAAGAATCTCCTTTATATAAAAGCTCAGCCACTCATCTCCATTATTACACTCAACTGGAACCAAACAGATATTACCCTTCGATTTTTGGAATCAACCCGGAGACTACGCTACAAGAATTTTGAAGTATTAGTCTGCAATATGAGTTCGGCAACCGATGCAAGGATGCAGACTATTACTCAAGACTATCGCAATACCCGTATTTTGAAAACGGACACTTTCAGTAATAATGACGTTAACTGGGCGGTAAAACAAGCCAAGGGAGATTTTATTCTGCTGATAAATAACCATACGGAATTGACAGAGGACGCCCTCGATCATCTTCTCCGGCCCTTCTTAAACGATAGTCTCCTGGGCGTCACCTGCCCAAAAGTTCGCTCTCTGGATGACCGGGCGGTTATCCAATTCGCAGGCTATAAATCCCTAAACAAACTCACGGGGAAAAAGAGTATCATAGGGTATAACAAGAAGGATAACGGACAGTATGATCATCCCGATTACATGCAGGGCGTTTTCAGCGGGGCAATGATGTTTAAGAAAACCGTAATCGAAAAAGCAGGTATGCTTCCGAGGAATTATTATAAATATTTTGACGATACTGACCTGAGTAACCGTATTCTAAAAACCGGTTTTAAGATATTTTATCAGCCAGAAGCGGTTGTTTACAGCAAGGATATGCCCAGCGAATCTGAAAAAACGGCGATAAACGTCTATTATAATACAAGAAACCGGATATTTTTTATGCGCAGAAATGCCGGGATTTATCAATTTTTTATTTTCATTGTTTTTTTTCTGCTGATTACAACACCCATAGTAATAGGCAAATTTCTCCTAAAAGGACAAATTTACCATCTCCAATCCTTTTTTAAAGGCGTGTGGTGGAATCTCGGAAGAATAAAAATTTTATCTAACTAAGATACCTCTCACAAGCTGTTCCAAACCTGGCCGGCAAATTGTTCGAGAGAGGGGTCACGGGCACCCATCAGTAATAATACACAGTTGCCGGTCAGGTGGTTACGAACCCTATCGGGGAAGTCGTCCCGTTGCTCAACAAAATAAGCATGCTTACCATCCTGTTTGATGGCCTCAATCAAATCTCCCGCCGAGATATCTTTGACCGCGGTGCCGCCGGCATAAAAAATCTCACTCATCCATATTTCATCTTTCGGTCGTAACGCAGATGAGATTTCTTTAACAAAATCATCCCGTAAAAACCGGGTTGGGCCATAACCATGAGGCTGAAACCAGGCAATCACCTTCGGGGCTATCTCACGGCAGGCCCGGATAGACGCGGCACACTTAGCCGGGTTATGGGCATAATCATCTATTAGCCAAACCCCGTTCTTATTTCCAATTACCTGATGACGCCTGTAAATTCCTTCATATTGGGCCAGCGCCTCCGCGGAGACCGAAACATCAACGCCTAAAGTAGCGGCAACGGCAACGGCCGCAAGTGCATTCTCCATATTGTGTTCTCCGATCGTCTGCAGCATAAAGGGCACACCATTTATCATAAAATGGATATGGAGCCCCTGCTGTCGGAAGTTTGTTGCCTTATAGCCGGCATTGGACACCTCATCCACAGAGAAATCGTGATGAAAATCCTTAGAAAGCCCCGCCGCCAACGGATGGGACTGATTAACAATAAATGCTCCGCGGGTATTTTCTTTAAAGACCTGGAAGATATTCAATAAAGTATCAATTTCCTGGTGGTCTTTATCTATATTTAACAGTACGCCAACTTCGGGTTTGTACTGAACAATAGAACCGTCACTTTCATCCGCTTCTATAACCAACCACTCACCTTTACCCGTCAGAGCATTCCCTATCTTCCCATCCCGGATTAACTTTATCAATCCGGCTCCGCTAATGATGCCCGGTTCCCATCCGGCATAATCCAATATTTCGAAAAGCATGGCGCTCGTGGTACTTTTACCCGATGTTCCGGCAATAGCAATCGTCTTTCTGTTGTCAACAATCAACGCCAGTAATTCCGATCGTTTTATAATCGGAATATTCAATTGCCTTGCCTTCTGCACTTCGGGTACCGTATCTTCCACTGCCGTGGAGACTACCACCAAATCAAGATCTGCTACTATCCCTTCGCCATTTTGTTCAAAGCACCGTATGCCGGCTGTCTCTAATTTCTTTTGCACGTCATCCGCCACCCCGGTTCCGAAATACCTGTCTGAACCGCTCACCGATTTCCCCATCCCCGCAAAGTATTGAGCAAGGGCACTCATTCCGGAGCCGGCAACGCCAATAAAGAAAAGATGATGCAGGCGATTAATATCTATTTTCATTTTAATTCATTTCTTTACAAATAAAAGAATTAATTCAATCATTTGTTCTGCCTAATCAATATAGTAAGAAACGATTCCCCGGCATTATATTTTATACTGTAGAATAGATTATTTATTTCGCCCCAAATACCTGTGTCCAGTAATTCCCGGAACGACCTACGCCGATATCTTTAAAATTCTTATTCATAACATTCTTACAATGCCCCTCGCTCTGCAACCAGCTATTCATCACAATTTGCTCCGTTGTTTGCCCCTGGGCTATATTTTCTCCATAGGTCTTCCAGTTATACCCAACGGACTTTATCCTATCGCCGGGAGATTGACCCTCCATATTCGTATGAGAAAAATATTTGTTCCTCTTCATATCATTACTATGATTATAGGCCGCTTTCGCTAATAAATCATTCCAGGTAAGAGCGGGAACGGGCGGCATGTCGGTGGTTCCGCACTTACATCCCTGCGCCCTTGCTTCGTTGACCAGGCCGAGCATCAGCGTCTTATTAACATTGTACTCCAGGTCAGGCTTCCGGGTGTCGGTAGAACCGGTTTCATCCGGAGCCGCTGTAGAAGTTTCTTTAGTGCAGGAAAAAAAGAAGGGAATCATGATGATGGCAATCAAATACCTCGTGTTCTTCTTCATAGTGATATGGATTTATCAGCTTAACGCAAGTTACGCACAATGAATGCTTACCGAATGATAATCTTTTATAAAAGAATTGACGGATCCCCATACTTTTTAACTTCCCTTAGCATTAATGTTGGTATATCTTTGTTGGAGAACGTTAATTATTAAACTATTGATCATGCGGTATATTTTCATCCTGTTTTTATGCATGTCTGTAAAAAGCCAGGCTCAACTGAAGGATTTCATGATTTCCGTGAATGGAGACACCCTGAACAGAATAGACCATTCTGATAAAAAACAAGGTCCATGGGTGATCCACGTAGATGAGCTACGAGGCGAACCTGGATTTGAGGAGGAAGGGTATTTTTTTGATGATAAACGAGAGGGCACCTGGAGAAAATATAATTTGTTGGGAGACCTGATTGCACTGGAAAATTACAAATGGGGTGAAAAAGACGGTAAGCAGCAATACTTTACTAAAATGGGCGACCTTATTCGCGAAGAAAGCTGGCGGGCAACCAACCCCGAAAATCCCTACGATACCCTGCAGGTACCGGACCCCGAAGTACCCAACAAATGGGAAACAAAAATAATCAAGGTGGAGGTTGCATCCGTAGCCCATGGTGCCTGGAAGTACTACGACCCCAACACCGGATTTATTACCAAAGAGGAAAATTATTTTTTCGGGCAATTGGATAAGCCTTCCTCTGGTACCATCACGGCAGGAGCAGAAAAAAAGGCTGCGGAAAAACCGAAAGCGGTACTGGATTGGGAAAAGAAAAATACCGGAAAGAAAAAGGTAAGAGTAAGAGACGGTAGTACAGGATACTAACGTACCAACTATCATAAATTAAATTTATACTTTTGCTGCCAACTACTACAACCATGCGATTATTAACCTTATTAACTATTCTCGGATATCTTATCTCTGTGGGCTGCCATTCAACTCAGGAATATCAAAAACCCGATGACGCGCTTGAAGCCGGGCGTGAGTTTATCCGTTTTGCATTAGACGGGGATATGCGTAAAGCCAAACAATTTATATTGCCCGATAACGGAACAAACGAAAGGCTTTTTGAAAACATCGAGAAAAAATATACCGCAGAAACGGCTGAAGAAAAAGAAAAGTACAGAACAGCCAGCATTATCGTCAATACGTTTAAGTCTATCAACGACTCTACCGCTATCATTAACTTTTCCAATTCGTTCAAGAAGCAGGACAGCGAAATCAAACTGGTAAAATCAAACGGGGAGTGGTGGGTAGACTTCAAATATACTTTTACCGGCGAGGGTGATTTTAACGAGCAGGAAAACTAATTCGAATCGCGCGTTTATTATCGTATTCAATTACTAAAATCAAAGTTCCTCATTAACTCTCAATAAAATTTTAATTATTACAAAACTATACAAATGCGAATGGTACATCATCCATGGCACGGTGTGACGCCGGGCGAAAGCGCCCCCAGAATTGTAAATGCCGTTATAGAAATCCCACAGGGTTCCCGGCAGAAATATGAAATTGATAAACCAAGCGGGTTATTAAAACTCGACCGGGTTATCTACTCCTCTTTTTACTATCCGGTGAACTACGGTTTCATTCCTCAAACATACGGGGAAGATAAAGACCCCTTAGATATGCTCGACATTTCCAGCGAG
>JACFNM010000736.1 GCA_019454915.1 Chitinophagaceae bacterium | reverse complement strand
GAAACGCAATTTCTTTTCCGGAGACGAAGTGGCGATGGTTTATAACTCGGCTGTTGGGGATCAGATTCTTCAGCAGCATACCTATGGGCGTAAAGATGCTGATGGCAATGTAACCAAACTGGCGCTCTGGTATGATTTAGATGATAGTATTTGTTGCCTCGTTGCCAGGTCGGAGCGGATGGTAAGAGGGGCGGAACTGTTGTTGGGGAGTGGAGTAGGCCATTTGCACTCAAAGCTGATGCAAAAAGAACCGCAGGTGGGCGGCGCATGGGAGTGGCACCAGGATTACGGCTATTGGTATAATGATGGGTTTTTGATGCCGCACATGGTGAGCGTGATGGTGGCGCTCACAAAGAGTAATAAAGAAAACGGATGCCTGCAGGTGCTGAGCGGCTCTCATCATATTGGCAGGATCAACCATGGTGTGGTGGGAGGACAGAAAGGCGCCGATATGACCAGGGTAGACGTGGCAGTGGAGCGGTTCGATTTAAAATACGTGGAAATGGAACCCGGTGATACTTTATTCTTTCATTCCAACTTATTGCACAGGTCCGATATGAATAAAAGTGAATATCCCAGATGGTCATTGATTTCGGTGTACAATACCATTTCCAACAAACCTTTTCTGAATGACTATCCCTCTTCCTACCGGGCTATTGATGTGGTGCCGGACGCTTCTATTCTTTCCTATACCTCCGGACATATTTCTGAAAAACTTCAATTTAATAAAGTGCATTGAACGATATGAATTTTAGATGACAAAAGAGCTTCAAATAGAGAGCCGCTTGATTTCCAAACTGTCTGACCTGAAATACACCCACAGGTCAGATATTCGGGACAAGGTTTCGCTTGAAAAGAATTTCCGTGAGAAGTTTCAGGCCTTGAACCGTGTAAACTTGACTGATACAGAATTTGAAAGACTTTTTAAGGAAATCATCAATCCGGACGTTTTTGCATCTTCAAAACGGCTTAGAGAAATAAACACCTTTACCCGTGAGGACGGAACGCCTTTGCATTACAGTTTGGTAAACATCAAAGACTGGTGCAAAAACGAATTTGAAGTAATCAATCAATTACGCATCAACACAAGCAACAGCCATCATCGTTACGATGTGATT
>JACFNM010000735.1 GCA_019454915.1 Chitinophagaceae bacterium | reverse complement strand
GAATAATTTGTAACCTGTCTGCTAAGGGTAAACAAAGTGCTGATAATATTTTTTTCTTCGTTCCACGCCGGAATAACAACAGAAACCTCCGGTTCAACCAACGGGTTATAGGTCAGTCTGCTTTTAATATCCATTATGATATTTTTATCAATCTCGTATAATGAATCGAACTTAATCATACTATCTCTTACCCACTTTGGTGTAAATAAATCTGCCATCATTTATCCTTAATATTTTTGTCAAAATTTACTGAAACATTTAAAACAGCGATTGCAACGAAGAATAGTAAGTTAATTGGGTATTGTCCAATTGCTTCCTGCGGATAATTAGCTACCGTAAGTGAGAAAAGAACTATAAGCATTCCAAGTGAAACCACTTTCAATTTAGGATTTTTCAATATTAAATAATTTTTTATACCGATATAAAAAACCGTGAATAAAAGCAACGAATAGATTAGTAGTCCAAGCCATCCTCCCTCAACTGCTATTCGCACAAACCCGCTATCGGGAGGGAAATTCGCAAGTGGTGACCAGGGCGAAAATTTCTTTCCCCATTCTCCAACACTTCCTAATCCTCCTCCCAGAGGATGAGAAAGAATAAAAGGACGGATAAATGCCTGGTTTTTCATCCTGACCTGGTAAGAAGCATCTTCTGTTGGCTTAAACGCAGTTTGGAGTCTTACAATATTGGGATTACTTGTTGGTATATTTATAATGACCGCCAAAAAAATTCCTGCCGCTATCAACGAAAAAATAACCTGCTTTTTAAAGGTTAAAATTCCGTAGAAAACAAGTCCGACAACCGGAAGAATAAATGCTGCACGGGTTCCTGAAAAAAGCATACCGTTCATCATAAAGAAACCGGAAAGAAGAAGAAGTATTTTTTTTGCTCTGGAAAAAGGTCCTGAAGCCAGAACAAAGCAAAGTGTTGCTGTAATAGCCAACAAGATACCATATACAAGCGGATCTGAAAAAAAAGAAAATTTTCTAAAAGTCCCGGCCTGAAATAGCAGTGCAAAACGTTGTGGGCTCTCCATTATCCAGTTCTGCTCAAATGGTAAAAAACCAATATATTCTTGAAAATATCCCCAGATTGTTCCTAATAGAGCAAGTATAATCC
>JACFNM010000734.1 GCA_019454915.1 Chitinophagaceae bacterium | reverse complement strand
TTTAGCATGAGCGATCGCTGAGAAAGTAAAGATCAATTCTCCTTTGGATTTATCCCGTTCCAGTTCCGATTTCAAACCGGGCAGAAAGGCGTCTTTGTCTTGCGATTCTTTGGGATCAGTAGTTGTTTTATTCGGATTACTATCTGCTGATGGCTGGCAGGCAGCCATCAGAAAACTGATAATACCCAGGAATAGTACCTGTTTTAAATGCTTCATGTTTTTTCTTTTGTTCTAATTCGGAACGAATATAACTCCCCGATCGTTTCGTCAACCGAACGGGGAGAATTAAAATCAGAACATTCCTTATTTATCCCACCAAACCCGCGACATGAAATCATCTTTTCCCTGTCTTGATACCGCTGCCTGGTAGTTATCCGGATTCAAAGCCCTTTCATTCTGTGGGTACATTAATCTTCTTGGTATCTGGCTTCCGCTTAAATTGCCGGGATAATCAACGGGTGTCAGTACAGGGTATCCCGTTCTCCTCCAGTTCGCCCAGGTCTCAATGCCATTTAAAAAGGTGCAAGCCCAGTATTGAGTATTGATCTGTTCTATAGCCGCTTCGAAATTGCCCGTTCCAACAAAAGGATAATTAGTCAGGTAATCGGCTATTTCATTAGCAGGAATGGTAGCAATTTCATCGTATTGGCTCAGCATCTCCATCGCTGCCTTTACGCCATTGTCATATAGTTCTTTTGCATCACTACTGATCCAGTTCCTGACAGCGGCTTCGGCTAACAAAAATTGGGTCTCGGCAAAACTTGCCAACATCTTAATTCCGTCTAATTTGGCATATACGTCTCTTCTTATTCCGGAATATTGATTCTGTGCGCCGGGTGCATTTGGATCGTAGTCCGGTTCTGTTCTTACGGATTGGATAGTCAGTCCATTTCGCATCCCCTTTTGGGCAGCGGGATCCAGGTCTCCCGCGGCAAAATTATAGGGGTCGCTATATACGCCCATAGTGAATGTAAACCTTGGGTCATCATGTACCTTAAGAAACTCAAAAAACGTTCTGCCTATTTTAGCAGCGGCAGGGTTGCCAATTCGTAAGTTTTCACTCAATCCATTGGTCAATATTCCTATACTGCCTGTTTTATCGGTGAATTTAACAAACAG
>JACFNM010000165.1:7338-8935 GCA_019454915.1 Chitinophagaceae bacterium | reverse complement strand
AACGTGTACTGGGTGGAGATGGATATGGAGGAGGAGGGTATGGAGGGGGAGTAGCACACGCCACTCGATGTGCGTGCCTAGGAGCAACATCTGCTTTTTATTGCAATTGTAGTCAGCCAGATTGGTGCTTAATGACCCATTGTCCTGGCGGACTTGGCGTTTGCGTTGCATGTTATTAAGTATTGCTGCATAGGTGCCTACTTCAAAAGCAAAGATAAAATCATCATTGCTTTTGAAGTTTTTTGACAAAAAACAATAACATCCAGGCATCCTCATAACAAAACCTTAATTGACTTTCTACTATATATTTGGAAAGGATATCCGGATACCAATTACACTGTATAGTATATCCCATAATTTAACACCAG
This sequence comes from Chitinophagaceae bacterium, assembly GCA_019454915.1. Lineage (GTDB taxonomy): Bacteria > Bacteroidota > Bacteroidia > Chitinophagales > Chitinophagaceae > Agriterribacter. The sequence continues at coordinate 8,567 of JACFNM010000165.1, read as the reverse complement.
GAACTTTTAAATCTCCAACAATGAAACCATTTGTAATATTCTATTCTCTGGTCTGTCACCTCGCCGTTTATGGGCAGTCAACCGGACAACTTGATTTTACGGACGTAAAAATGAAAGTTGACTCCGTAGTAAAAATCATCAATGACTCGGCCACGACTTCTGTATTTAGCGCTAACGGCATTGCTAAAATTGGTGGGGCCTATAAGGCTGACTGCTTTGGGAAACCCCGAACAGACAGCATTCAAAAAATTTATTGCTCGTTCATAAATGACACTTCCCTGAATTGTTCCTTTTTTTATGCTTCAGATAGTTTAATAAGGATAGATTCCCCAAAAAACAGGTATTACCCAATTGCTAAGAAATTGTTTAATATACACGGCTCACTGGCTGACACACCTATTTCAAAAGACTACTTAGAACTTGGTAAGTTCATCTACAAGTTTGCAAATGAAGAAAAGTAGAGGATTCTGCTTACACTCATGCTCAATCTCTGTATTTAAACTTCGCTAATGTGATTAATCTCCTAATAGTTCTGTTACAGAGTTGTTGGAAGTTTTATTTCTTCATTTGAATTTTTTAACCGCTCATCAAAATATGATTATACCCGAAATATCAATAGTCATGCCTGCGTATAACGCGGCAAGATACATCGCCGCTGCCATTCAAAGTATATTAGATCAGTCATTCGAAAATTTTGAGTTGATTGTCATCGACGATGGTTCTACTGACAATACATTATCTATTGTTAAACAGTTCTTCGACCAGAGAATTATTGTGATTTCAAATAAAGTTAACAAAGGGAATTATGCAACCCGCAACCTCGGGATTAAAAAGAGCAGAGGCAAATATATCTGTGCAATGGATGCAGACGATATATCTGCACCTAATCGTTTGGCAATACAGCTACGATGGCTTAAAAAAAATCAATATGTCGGTATAGTGGGTACTTTTGGTGACATTATTGACAGCAAAGGCAATTTTATAGAAGAATACCCGGCACCTTCCGGCTATGACAACATCAGGCTTCGTCTCCTGAGCAATATGTGTTTTATTCATTCGTCGGTAATGCTGAAGCGAACTTTCCTAAAAAAATATTACCTCCGGTACAATGAAACTTTCTACTATGCGGGAGATTACGAGTTATTGGTAAGATGCGCCCAAAAATTCCCCATAAACAATATTCCGGAAAAACTCGTTTACTACAGAAAACACGGATCACAAATATCCTC
>JACFNM010000165.1:0-7328 GCA_019454915.1 Chitinophagaceae bacterium | reverse complement strand
TGGCTCTGTTTAAACCTAAATTTACGGCCGCCGATACTATCATTTATCTCAAACTCACTAAAAATCAATTGATTTTGCCTAACGAGCTTGATATTGCAATAAACTGCTTGAATAAGTTGTTAAAACAAAATGAAAAGATCAAACTATTCAAACAGGAAAAGTTGCATTATTTTTTCACCGCGCTCCTGAGTCGTTCCCACCTCGGACAAAAAGATCGAAATATCGTACCAGGGGGTTTTGCTATTGAAGAAAATATTATCAGGCTGTTACTTGAAAAAATACCCCGAGGCAGCCTGATCGTTGAGTTAGGTTCGGGATTTAGCACTAATATTTTGCTCAAATATTACAAGGTAATAAGCGTTGAGCACAACCTGTTTTATGCCATACAACGTTCTCCCATCCATATTTGTATTCACGCTCCTATTCAATCCGGCTGGTATCAGCCGGAAGCTGTATCAACCGCATTACAAAATAATCCTGACGCAATATTAGTAGATGGGCCTCCCGCCGCAGAATTAAGGAGAAATATTTTAGAAAATCTGCCTCTCTTTGCCTCAATACGATGCCCGATTATCTTTGACGATCTTGATCGGGAAGTCGATCATGCAACAGCTCTGGATTTCTGCATTAGGCTTGGATATAAGTTAACACTTTTAAAAGGAGAAAAGAAAAAAATAGGATGGTGTGAAAAAATACTGACAACCGATTAGTTTATAAAACAATCGTTCCCAAAAAGCGTCAACTTTTAACGCAAAATTATACCGGAGCGCTTCACTTATTCATCTCCAACGATCTTGTAATCCCATAATATAACCTTTGCACGAGCGTCATATCCCGTGTAATAACAAGTGCCTTTGCTTTTAAACCATTCTTGTACTGTAACGTCCTTTTTCGCGTGGTATGCAAACCTTCGGGTAATTCTACCCAGCCTAAAAAACCGCTGTCAACAGAAAGGTCAGATACATAATTCAGCCTCCCTTCCACAAACCCAAGCTCCTGGTAAGGATAAGCATCAAATCTCAACTGCACATGCATGCCGGTATCCACTTTCCCAAAATTATTCTGCGATAGTTTTATCTCAGCATAATAACTGGCATCTGCGGGGCTAACATAGCCTATTAATTTTCCCTGTTCTATAAACTGGTTCTTTTGCAAGGGCAATACAAATGTCAGTTTCCCGGCAACAGGACTGCGTATCAAAAATCTTATAATCCAGTCTTCCGCTCCGCTTTTTAGCGTATATAAAGCCTGCTCAAATATCTTTTTTTGCTGTAAAATATCATGATCTAACTGGTCTATTTCCTTCTGTTTATCCCTAACCTGATTTTCAAGCGAAATGATGGCTGACTCCAACTGCGGTACTTCAGCCAGCTTATTGGTGTAAGCCGTTTTGGCCACACGAAACTCCTCTGCCGAAATCACTTTTTCATTAAACAGATATTCATTCATCTCAAAACTCTTTTTCGCCATCTCGTTTTCTGAAATTTTCAACTGTTTCTGCTGAAGCATTTTTTCTCGCATATTCCGGAGAGATTGAATATCATTCAACAACATGCTTTTCTTCCTAAAATAATATCCATTTACCAGGTAATCATTAAACTGCTGCCATGCCGTAACAAATGTCTGGTAAGTCCCCTGGAGTTCACCTAAATCCTGGAATCTTCGCGTAAACAAATTGGATAATTCTTCTGTCTTGCTTTCCAATAATAGCTGCGCTCCTTTTTCTAACACATCAGAAAGCACCATGATTTCCTCCGGATCGGCAGTGCTTTCCACCCAGCCAATTATTTCTCCCGCCCTTACCATTCGATTATTGTCAACGAACAAGCCGGTTAATCTTCCGCTCTGTCGGGCCACTATTTCTTTAGGCGCGTTTTTGCCAGTGAGTACCGCGTTCCCCTCAACTACATCGGGATATTTTATGAACGAAGCCGCCGAGAGTGCAGCCACTATAATAAAAAGAAAAATAAGCAAAGCCCATTTCTCGAAAACATCGGGTTTACGGCTTATAATTTCCTGCGTTTCTTCTGAGCGAAGAACAAAGTTCTTGTTTGCGGTAACAGCTACCATATCTGCCTCAGATATCGCCGTTAAAGGAGTAATTTCTTTTTTCATAATTCCTCAGTTTCCAAGTTCCAATTGATTTTTTACCAACTCAAAATACTTTCCCTTCAAATCTGTCAATTCCCGGTGTGTCCCCTCCTCCACTATCCTGCCCTTTTCAAGTACCACAATTTTGTCGGCGTGCTTTACCGTACTGAGCCGGTGTGCCACTATTATCACAGTTTTACCTTTAAAAAAATGATTAAGATTTTCTACGATCACTTTTTCGTTATTAGCGTCCAAAGCATTGGTGGCTTCATCAAATAAAATAAACTCCGGGTTTTTGTAAACTGCCCTTGCAATCAGCAATCTTTGTCGCTGACCCTGACTAATGCCTGTTCCTTCTACACCAAGTTTAGTATAATACCCGTTGGGCAGTGATTCAATAAAGCCATCAATATTTGCTACTCTGCAGCTATGAACCAGTCTGTTGTAATCAATGTCTTCATCTCCTATCGCAATGTTGCGGGCAATAGTATCGTTGAAAATATACCCGTCCTGCAAGACTGCTCCACACCTTGTTCGCCAATATGAATGGCTGATAAAATCAAATTTCATTCCCTCGGCACTAACTTGTCTGACACCTATTCTTATATCGCCATTATAGTTGTCATATATTTTCAGTAAAATCTTAATGAGCGTTGTTTTCCCACTCCCACTTGCACCTACAATTGCGGTCACCTTATTTTCCGGTATCACCAGATTGATCCCCTCTAAAACCGGGTCGTTGCCTGCCCCGGGATAGGTGAATGATACTTCATTCAATACAATGGTCTTGTCTTCGGGTATCTGTTGTAGGTATATTTTGCCCAGTACCTCTTCATCTTCCAGTTGATGAATTTCATTTAATCTCTCCATGCTTATTTTTGCATCCTGCGCGCTCTGCATAAACCCTATCCATTGCTGAACCGGCGCACTAATCTGACCTATGATGTATTGTATCGCAAGCATTGCTCCAAGCGAAAGTTTTCCCTCTATTACAAACGCTGCCACAATAAAGCTGATTACTATACCCTGCAACTGGTTTATAAATGTTGCTCCAGCCTCCTGCCATTGGCTGTAATTCAGGCTTTTGAAGCTCAGCCTGAAGATACCGGCCTGTATATTTTCCCACTCCCATCTTTTTTGCCTTTGCGCGTTGTTAAGCCTGAGTTCCTGCATTCCCTGTATCAACTGAAGCGTGGCGTCATTTTCTTTTGCGGAAAGATGAAAGCCTTCATAATTCAGCTTCCGCCTGATACGCAGGAACAGAACCACCCACAAAAAATAGATTGCGCTGCCAATGCAGAACACGAAAAACAATTGTACATTATATATGATTAGCACAACGGCATATATACCGAAACTGAAAACCGAGAATAAAGTGGAAAGGGCAGTGCCCGTAAGAAAAGACTGTATTTGCCTGTGGTCGCCTATTCGTTGCAATGTATCACCCGTGTGGTGAACATCAAAATACGACACCGGCAGACGGGTAAGCTTTATCCAAAAATCCGATAGTATCTGGATATTGAGCATATTTGATATGCACAACAACCGGTTTCTTATAAAATCAACAACCGTTCTGCTGAAAGTAAGCGTTAGTTGCGCTGCCAGCACCACGGTTACAAAATTCAAATTTTGAAGATTGATGCCGTTATCAACAATACTCTGTGTAAGAAAAGGAAAGATAAGTTGAAACAAAGAAGTAATCAGAAACGCAATAAACACCTGGGTGATCTGCCATTTGCCTGTAACAAGGTACTGTAACACCAAACGCCAGCTTAAGGTATGCTCTTTGGCTCCAGGCTGGCGGTAAAACAATGGCGTTGGTTCAAGTAGCAACGCTACACCCGTATCCTCATCCTTGTTGTTTTTTGAGGCTACCCAATGGTTCAGAAATTCCTCTCTTTTGTAGGTTATTATACCCTTACCCGGATCTGCAATATGGATTCCTTTTCTCCCCACTGATACCAGTACTACAAAATGATTTTGATCCCAGTGCAGGATACACGGTATAACCACTTGTTGTAATTGTTGAAACGAAATTTTTACTCCTCTCGTCCTGAAACCCAATTCCTCTGCTGTTTCACTAATGCCAAGTAATGAAACACCCGACTTATTAAATCCAGACTTATGCCGAAGCGTATCTGAATTAAAATAGGTACCGTAAAATTTGGAGATCATTTTCAGGCAGGTGGGACCACAATCCATAGCATTAAGCTGCCTGTAGAATTTAAAATGATTAGAGTTTTTCATCATAGCGATTGAATAGGCGGTTACAAGTTAGTAATAAAATTTCCAATTAATATAGCATTAAAGCCTGGTATTATCTCATAGGCTAAGTGTAACTACTTATAATCCCCTACGTGGTAAATTATTTTTTTTGCTCAAAAACTTTTTGTTAACGTGAAATTTAGTGTAACTTAGTCGTACGCGTTGGTAGTCCGGACACTGTATAAACTGCGGGTACATCAATAATAATTAAACGTTCCCTTTCCTTGTGAGAAGAAAAGCGACAGATGTGGCATATGTGCACACGTCACGTAACATTTCCACTCAATTAAACACCACTTGTCATGAACCTATCCACACCGCTACACAACTGTGAAAGAACAACTATCCGGTTGATAAGAAACCTGAGAGTGAGCATTACCGATACTACTATCAGGAGTGCTCTTGAATCTCATCCCGATTATCCGAGCCTGCTTAGTATTTCCGATTTTCTCCGCAATTACCGTATTGAAAATCTCGCGTTAAAAACAAAAGTGGAAGGTTTTTCCGCATTTCCGGTTCCGTTTATCGCACATATTACCCATCCCACCAAGCCGGAAAAGCTGTTTGTGCTGGTGCAGGAAGTGACGCCGGATAAGGTTGTGTATGAACACCCGGATAAAACACAATTAGTCACAGAAGACGTAGATACTTTCAAACAAAAATTTACCGGACATACTCTCCTGATCGATGATGACGATGCGGTAGCCGAAAAAGATTTCAGCGCAAAAAGGAAAGCAGAAAAGAACAATAATATCATCGGCATCGCGGGACTGTTCGCTATTCCTATTTTAGTGTTGGCATACATCATATCACTCGTTATGACGCAGCCCTTCACTACTATTATTTTTCCCGTTTTATTGCTTCTTACATCCTTTGCAGGATTTGCCATAAGCTTTTTGCTGATTCTGTTTGAGATTGACAATCACAATCCTTTGGTAAAAGATATATGCCAGGCTGGAAGAAAAATAAACTGCTCGGCAGTTTTACAATCAAGAGCATCAGGAGTGATGGGTATAAGCTGGAGCAATATAGGCTTTTGCTATTTTACAGGCTTACTGCTCTCGCAATTATTCTTATACGATACCAACCCCGAAGTCATGTCTCTATTGGCGCTCGCCAATCTGCTGGCACTACCCTATATTTTCTTTTCTGTGTACTATCAATGGAGGGTGGTCAGGCAGTGGTGTTTGTTATGTCTCGGGGTGCAGGCGATACTTGTCATCCAGTTTCTGATTACGCTAACGGGCGGGTTGTATAATTTTTCTTTTAGCCAGATGCCCTTCCCTATATACATAGCACTGTTAACCTGCTTTCTGCTTCCGGCGCTCGTATTATATATTGCTGTTCCGGCGCTCAAAAAGGCGAAGGAAGGCAGAACATATTATAACTCGCTGCAACGGTTCAAACACAATGGACTGGTTTTTGATGCTATACTACGCAGGCAAAAGAAAGTAGCGCTATCAGCGGAAGGACTGGGTATTACCATAGGAAACCCCGATGCAAAATGGAAGCTAATTAAAGTTTGTAATCCTTACTGCGGCCCCTGCGCCCGGGCGCACCCGGTAATAGACGAACTGGTTGACAGCAACGCGAATTTGCAGGTGCAAATTATCTTTACCGCTTCCGGAGAAGAAACTGACGTAAAAACCCCGCCGGTACAACATCTTTTGGCAATAGCCGCCGATGGAAATGAAAAAGCCACACGACAGGCGCTTGACGAGTGGTATAACGCACCACAAAAAGATTACGGGGCTTTTACCGCCAAACACCCCATACCCGATGAACTCCTTGCCCAACAGCAAAACAAAATTCTGGCGATGAAAAAATGGTGCGATGACATGGAAATACAGTTTACGCCTACATTTTTTGTGAATGGGTATCAATTGCCGAATGTGTATAATGTTGCCGAGTTGAAATATCTTCTGACAGAATGAAGCCTACGCTTACTAACTATAAAACTGATAGTATGTCATTAGAAAGAGACCACAAAAGAATAGAGTATATTAATTACCTAATCAAACAAAAAGCCACCGGCGACCTGGATACTTTTGCACGGAAGAATGGACTCTCTAAAAGAGCGATGACTAATTTTCTGCAGCAAATGAAGGCATTAGGTGCGGATATAAAATATGACCGGCACAGGAAAACCTATTTTTATGGAAAGGATGGTGAAATGACGAAATGTATGTTTTTAGAATATGGTCAACCATTAACAAGGGAAGAAGCAGCAAAAGTTGGCGGGCCGGAAAAACTATGCTTCTCGGAAAAAGCCATTTTTGTACCCTGTAAAAAAATGTAAGAAAATTCATTCGTGGCAAAAATACTGCCACGAAGGTTTTTAGTTTCGCATTTGTAAATGCTTTTTAATTGTTACACCTGCAGTAATAACAGTTGAAAGCGGATGTTAAACAAATAAATTTTTTTGTATGAAAAAACTGAAATTAAACTTTCAGCACTTTGATGATACAGAGGTGCTGACCAGGGAGCAGCTAAAGAAAATTACGGGAGGAGAGGGTAGTGATAGTGGGGGCGGAACGAAAAAACAAAAGTGCTGTCCTAAAAATGACTGCAACAGTCCGCAATGTAGTAGTTGCGTGGTAATTCCACCAGGACATCATGCAGATTGCAGTGCGAATGCAAATTCGCAGGTCTGCAACTGCTAATAGGAGGCTTACAATAAGCACTATGCACCATACACAACTATGATCTGTATAGTGCTTATTGGGCAACAATGCTATTTCTATTTTTATGCTTTAAAAGGGAGAAAATGAAAATATTTTCAAATACAAAAATGGCCCATACCGCAATCTTAAGATGCCTTCTTTTTATACCGATGCTATTCACCCATTTTTTGGGCAGCACACAAAATACAACGGGGATCAGGTTTGTTGAAAGTGATTTTAATACATGGGAAGAAGTAAAACAATTTGCCAAGCAGAACAATAAGTACATATTTATTGATGCCTATACCA
>JACFNM010000733.1 GCA_019454915.1 Chitinophagaceae bacterium | reverse complement strand
AACATTGATACACTAATAAACAATAATTGGACTTTAACTTATAAATAAACAATAAACTTATGCTTAAAAAAATATTAACCCCTATACTATTATTTTATTCCCTACAACTCTTTTCACAAGAAATTCCCTCCGGCAGTTGTGGACTATTAATGACTTACGATGCCGCGGGCAATCGTACTAAACGACAATATTACTGTAACAATAGCAGTAATCGTATATCCGCGTCTGAACTGGCAAAGACAGAGGACGCAGCCAGTACCGATTTTGAAGAAGTAGATGCGCTGTATCCCAATCCTACAACAGGGAAATTTTATATCACTTTCAGTAAAGCAATAGATAACGCCATTATACAGGTGTTGGATGTAAATGGGAAGATCGTTCAGCAGCTAAAAGGCAACGGTACCCGGCTGGAATTAGATCTGTCTAACCAGCCATCGGGCACTTATTTTATTTTGATAAAAAGCAATGGAAAGATTATCAATAAAAAGGTGTTGAAAATTTCATAAAATCAGAGCAAAAGAATATTTGTAAGTCATCATTAATTCCGAAATATGCCTGTCAAACTTCGCCATTTCCTACTTCTCGCACTTATAATTTGCCTCTGTGTAACGTGCGGTAAAGATAATCCCACGCCGGAACCTCAACTGGTTCCTATTTCCAGCATTTTTAAGCTTTATCATATTGAAGCCGGAGATTCTACCATTGCGGGCGATGGAAGCCTGGATCAAACAACAGAGAATAAGGTAAAAGTCACAATCAAACTGAATGCTGATTTCAGGAAACCATCTGGTGACTATAACGTCAGTATTCATCAGTTAAGCAATCCCGATGCGCTGTCGAGGGTGGTAACAATGCCAGCCAACGTTTCCAGTTGGCAATCTGACAATATCTTATCAGCTACGGGATCAGCATTCAAACATGAAGATTTATATGAAGGTACCACGCGATATGTAAAAATATCAGATGGAACGAAGGAGGTGGCTGCTGGGAGGTGGAACGTGCTGCCTTAGGCAATGAACGCTTCAGGAAGATAAAATATCCGCGTTAGCGATAGTCACCGTACGTAATTTTAGAGTGGACATCAGTCGTTCTTATATTGTTATTGAGGGGAAATAGATGACTT
>JACFNM010000732.1 GCA_019454915.1 Chitinophagaceae bacterium | reverse complement strand
GTCTTTAATTTCACGACCGACGACCGCGGTTCAGCCCCGCATACGTGGGGAATAGTGCTGAATCATTACCTCTTTTTCAGGGTCTTGCGGTTCAGCCCCGCATACGTGGGGAATAGAATGCGAAGGTTTACTTTATAGTCAAACCATTCGGTTCAGCCCCGCATACGTGGGGAATAGTAATCATATTTATTTTTTAGCACTTTTTCCAACGGTTCAGCCCCGCATACGTGGGGAATAGGGTCAACCATCCACAAATCTAATATACTAAAACGGTTCAGCCCCGCATACGTGGGGAATAGTTCTGCAGTTTCTAATTCGGGGGATGCATTAACGGTTCAGCCCCGCATACGTGGGGAATAGCATATCCAAATCTATAGATGAGATCCTGGTAACGGTTCAGCCCCGCATACGTGGGGAATAGTGGTTAAATCAATATGTTCGATCTGGAAAATACGGTTCAGCCCCGCATACGTGGGGAATAGTAATTGTCAGATGGACCTTGTCCATGATGCTGCGGTTCAGCCCCGCATACGTGGGGAATAGGATCGGGTCGTCCCAGATGAGAAGATCGGCACCGGTTCAGCCCCGCATACGTGGGGAATAGAGAATTTGACAGGTAATCCAGAACATATTTAACGGTTCAGCCCCGCATACGTGGGGAATAGCAGGGCGTCCGGGTAGACCAGGAGGCCCTGAACGGTTCAGCCCCGCATACGTGGGGAATAGACTAAAAGCCTGTTTAGATGATTTTAAAGAACTGAAGCAAATGTCAAATTTGTTTTTGCTTACTTTCGGGTATTTGATACTGAGTTAATAGTATCCCCTCTGTGTTTTTAATTTGGCGACTTGTATCACCGTTTGAAAGAGCGTAAAAGCCCTGTTCCGTGTTTGTGGTATATATCATTAAACTATCAATTTTCCATTCATTGACGATACGATTCCAAAGTTTTTCACGAACTCGACGTCCGAAATTGCCAACAAAAATACCAGCTTTGAGCTCAATAGTTAATCGCGACATCACGCCCCTCTGACTCGGAGTCGCTCTTTCCAAGACTACGATCACCATACAGAACCTCCATCAAATCAGGGATTATTCTCTTAATTAATCTTTTTTCTTTGAACGT
>JACFNM010000164.1 GCA_019454915.1 Chitinophagaceae bacterium | reverse complement strand
AGACCTTTGCATATTTGGCGAGAAAGTAACGCCCAACGAACATCGGCTTGCGCGGGATTTTTTATTAATGGACAACTTTCATGTGTCCGGTAAATCTTCGGCTGAAGGCCACCAATGGACGGACGCTGCCATGGTTACGGATTACCTGGAGAAAAACGTTGGCGCCTGGTTCCGCAGTTATCCTCACGTGCAAACGGATGCACTCGTCTATAATAAAAAAGGATTTCTGTGGAATAATGCAACAGAGCATGGAAAAACCGTGAGAATATATGGCGAAGCCTGCGTACCGGTCTTTGATAAGGAACTGACCTGGACAAAAATCTATGAAGATTATAAGCAGGGCAAGCCCTTCCAGTTTAAGAACACGTCAACGATATCTGCCGTTCGTCCTTTACTGGCGCCGGATTATCCGGGTTACGACAGTCATAAAATCAATGATCAGATGAGGGCAACCGCATTCATCAAAGAACTAAACGAATATGAAAAAATGCCGGGCGATCAATTACCCGAACTGATGATTCTTGCGCTCCCCGCCGACCATACGGGAGGCACAAATCCCGCATTGCCCACCCCGCGGGCCATGGTCGCCGATAACGACCTGGCCTTAGGCAGGATTTTGGAAGCGCTCACCAAGAGCAGGTTCTGGCAAAATACGGTGGTCTTTGTTACAGAAGACGATTCGCAAAGCGGCTGGGATCACGTTTCAGCATACCGCACCACAGGATTTGTGATGAGCCCATACAGCCGTTTACAGAAAACCGTGCATACCAATTACAATCAAACCTGTATTGTACGCACCATTGAACAGATACTGGGTATTCCGCCGATGAACGTCATTGACGCTACTGCACTACCCATGTTTGATTGTTTTAATGAGACCCCTTCCGATTTCGTATATCATGCATTGCCTAATCAAATTCCCTTAACAGAAATGAACCCCCCACTTTCTTCTCTTAAAGGAAAAGACCTTTACTATGCACGTCAATCCCTAAGACCGGAATTTGAACATATTGATGCAGGCAAGGATGACCTTATGAACCGCATCATCTGGCACGCAATGCAGGGGAACCAACATTATCCGAGAAAATATGCGGGTAAAGCGGACGATGATGATGACGATTAAAGCAGGAAATTATTCCTGAGATCTTCTACCGGTCAGTGATTGTACACCAACCGGTAGGAGGTTCTTCAGCGCAGGCGCCTGCAATCCTGTTCAAAACAATTCCGATTCCCCACAGTTATAAAATTTATTCCTCCCCGAAAGCGCCGATATAGTCAGCAGGCGCGGGAGATTTATAGGTAACACCGTTCACTACAATGCCATCTATAAAATGAGGAGTGAAATCTGTTTTCCCCGCATTTAATGCAGGTGAAGCCGATTGTAAATGAAAATCCCAGTCGGTATCAAATTCAGCGCTATATAAATCATAATCCAGCGGATAATTAACAAACAGGGGATCATTATCACCAGCATGCGTACCGATGATATCATCTATACCTTCGATAATTTCTTCACTGGGCTGAAACTGATCGACTGCCTGCTGCGTGTAGCCGTAATAAAATGTATTATAAAATTTTGACCGGCTGTCCTCCGGATTCCCTTTATCTCTCTTGATCCCAAAACGGTTATTGACCAGCAGATTGTTGTACAAGTCGGCATGAACGCCTTTCTCCAGCCATATTGATCCTCCTTTAATGGTGGGACGACGCCAGCCTCCGTTAATGATGGTATTATTATACCCTATAACATACAGTTGAGGGCTTCGTTCACCTTCATTGGATAATTTCAGTGCACTGGTATTCGGACTGAACATCAGATTAAATGCCACATCTGCAAGAACGCCTGATTTAAGATTGACCGCATCATCAGCGGGTGCACCAATCGCATAAAAAATATTATTTGCAATAATCGTTTTTCCACCTTCCACATAGAGTGCGTCATCATAAAAATTACGGATAATACTGTTCATCACCACAAACTTTCCATTCACGTTGCCATAATATAGTGCAGGCAGATGTTTACCGGCCTTGGCTTTGTATAATCCCGCCTTTACCGATGGAGACTCTTCTGTAGTAGCCGTACCGCCGTATTCCATAATCGTGTAGTTCAAAACCACTTCCTGGGATGAAGGCGCGCTCACCATACCTCCCCAAAGATTTCCGAACAGATACTTGTCCGATTTCCACTCGTCCGGCACCGTAAAAACTACCGGGTTATCTTTTGTGCCGAGGCAATAGAGACTACCACGGATAATTATCTCGGGAGCCACCACGGAATCGGCCATTACAATTTTCACTCCTTCTTCAATCGTCAATGTTTTCCCTTCCGGTATTTCCAGGTGTCCGATAACCTTGTAGGTTTCTCCTTTTTTCCAAACGCCCGACACATCTCCCGAAATCCCTTCAGCCGGAGGTGGTCCATCATCTACAGGAGGGGTCACCTCTTTTTTACAGCTTGAAATAAACAATACCAGTCCCATTGCGATCATCAGAGAGAAATAAGTCCTTTTCATTTATATTATACTTTTAAAGAGATTACCACAAATAACGTACGCCCAGGTAGAAAGTCCGGTAAAAACAATCCTGCCGGATTAAGGTGCCGGCGCTTAAAGGCTGATGAGGTACCTGTTGATTTTTTATGCTCTTATTTTTCAAATATACAATCACCGGTGTATTAAGCAGATTCTGTGACTTAAAAAAAACACTCCAGCCTCTGTTAAACTTCTTCTCTGCAGACAAATCCATTCGCAGGAAAGCTTTCTGCCATAAATCATTACCGATGAACTGGGATACGGAAAAAATCCTGTCACCGGTATACTGAAACGCTAACTGTCCATTCCACCCGGTCTTTGGATCCTTGAACAATAAAGCCAAATTTCCGATATGTGCTGATTGACCGAAAAGCGGGCGTGTTTCATTCACCGTAACCGTTTTCAGGTTTCCATCCTCATCCCTGATTCTTTTTGACTTGCCCGTAGTTATCCTGGAGTGAGTATAGGTATAATTAACCTTCACGCCAAACCTGCTGAAATATTTTATCAGGTCTACCTCAAGTCCATAGTTCCTTGCCGTACCAAAATTACCCGGCATATAATAAATGTCCTGACCGCGGATACTATCAGTACTCAGGATGTACTCGATTGGATTTTGGATGTGTTTATAAAACAACGCCACCATCACCTGTCCGCCGGGCCGGATATATTTTTCAAAACGGATGTCAACATTATCGGCTACGGCGTGTTTGAGATCGGGATTTCCTTTTTCAACATAGTCTTCATTAACAATGGTATAAGGCACTATCTCAAAAAAGCCGGGCCGGTTGAGTGAGCGGTAATAAGATAGCCGCAGGTTTATATCTTCTTCGGGTTTGTATTTGATGTGAAGCCCCGGTAACGCGTCCGTATATATTTGTTTGCCAGAGGGCCGATTTTCACCAATCGGAAAATCCAAATCGTAACCCTGACTGGTTTTTTCAATTCTTAATCCACCGGTTATTTCCAACTGTTCAAGCCGGGCCTTCGCCTGAACATAACCGGCTGCCAGTCTTTCAAAGGAATGATAATTCAGGGAGGCGCCAACGCTGCCCCTCGGATTTTCCACAATCCATTGAATCCCGTTATAATCGTCAAAATCTACTCCATACTGCGCATAAGGATCCACCGGACGGAATTCGTACTCATTATAGAAATTCACTCTTCCCCTGTCGCGATACATCAATCCCGCCATCCAATCAACCGGAACCGTTGCAACCGGTTTGTCATACGTAAGATTCAGGTATCCGGTAATATCCCGGTCTGTATTGCGCTTCCACCGTCTCGTAGCATTGTACACGGTAGTCTTAACAGATTCGAAATTTTTCTCTTCTCCGTCTAACAAAACCGTAGCCCGGTCGGGCTGGTCCCGGCTGGCAGTTGAATAAACAGCAGACCAGTTAAGTCGTAAATCGTCTGACAGGTATTGCTCTCCCTGAAGATTACTATTGTAAATTACCTTCCTCGTTGTTCTGGACCGAACATCGTACTGAAGCGCCGCATTTCCGTTAACGGGATCATAACCGCCTGTGGTCAGATAGGTAGACCTCGTATCCCGCACCTGGAAATCCGTCAGGTTGAAAAAAGCGTTATTCCATTGAATTTTGTTTCTTCCTTTTAGCCGGTAATCTATCTTCCCGTACAGCGCATACCGCAGCTCCCGCTCAGAATACTTCCGCTCCCTCATCGTCGTGAGCGTTACTCCTTTTAAGGTATCCACCACACCGGATTCAAAAAACAAACTATTATTTCCTCTGTAGGTATTTTGTACACTTCCTGCAAGTAGCACGCCTAACTTCTTTTTCAGATACCGGTTACCCGCCCAAAAGTCGAAAAGCAGGTCCGGCATCGGTCGCCTGGTGTTAAACGCAACGGCGCCTTCAGAAAAGTCAGCGGGCAACGCATTATATCTTGGAGGATGCGTTTCATAAGGTGAATGTTGATATACCGAACGGAAATCGAACCCCATTAAGTCTCTGCCAAAAAACAGGTCATTATACCCCGATGCAACATTGACGGACAATTGAAGAGAGTCCGGAGCATCCCTCATCACCAGATCAACAACTCCTCCCATAGCATCCGCTTCCATATTGGGTGTAATTGTTTTGTACACGTCTAATCTGTCTAAAAGCTGCGAAGGGAAAATATCCAGTGGTATATAGCGGTTTCTTTCATCCGGACTGGGGATTTTTACCCCATTAACCAGTAAATAATTATACCGTTTATCCATCCCGCGCATGATGGTGTATTTGCCATCGCCGCCTTTGTCTGCTTCAACGGATATTCCCGAAACCCGCTGAAGCAGGTGGGCGACCGACAGATCAGGAGAAATGCGGATTGACTGACCCGAAACCACGTGCATAACCTGTGCAGCCCGCTGTTCCATGAACCGGGCATGAGGCTCGGTGTTATTGTCACCGTGACCTTCCACCACCACTTCTTCCAGTACATTTTCTCTGTGGGGTTCCAGCCGAATCTCCAGCATAAGTTCTTCTCCCGCAGGGACACTTACCCGGCGGGTATAGGTACGATACGAAACGGAACTCACCTTCAGGATATAGTCACCTTCGGGAATTTCTTTCAGTCTAAAAAAACCATCCATTCCCGTTAAGGTAGAATATCCTGAATCCGTGAGAGAAACCGTAGCATCCATCAGGGGGAAACCCGTTTGGCTATCATATACATATCCCTTAATACCACCGGCAACAGCCGCTTCACAGGAAAGGGCGAGGAATAAGGAAAGAAAAAGAATACGCAAAACTCTAATTTATAAATTCATTACACAACATCCTCACAATCAGTTCATTCCTCAGGCAGTTTGATCTTTTTTACGCAAGAGAGACTATACGGTCTAATCAATATTCAATAGGTCCGGGGTAATCAGCAGTTATCCTATTTTCGATTGTCCGATTATTTTTTTTCCGAGATAGAGCATACTTTAATAATCCCCCAGCGTCTCGGGTAACTGGGCAAGCGCTTTTTCCAACTGATCATCATTAGGAGCGATTCCATGCCATTCATGCGTTCCCTCCATAAAATCCACTCCCTTTCCCATAACCGTTTCCATCAGTATCGCTACGGGCTTACCGTTTCCTGTCAGCGTCCTGGCTTTATTCAGAGCAGCCACCAATTCATCCATATCGTTACCATTTGTCCTCAGCGTACTCCAGCCGAAGACTTCAAATTTCTTTTCGATATCACCGAGCTGCATGACCTTTTGTGTGGGACCATCAATTTGCTGTCCGTTCCAGTCAACCGTTGCTATCAGGTTATCCACCTTATGGTGAGCGGCAAACATGATAGCCTCCCAGTTCTGTCCCTCATTCAATTCTCCGTCTCCGTGCAAAGAAAAGACCAGCTTATCGTCTCCGTTCAGCTTCTTGGCGAGGGCTGCTCCTATCGCCACACTCATACCCTGCCCCAGCGAGCCTGAAGCTACCCGGATACCAGGTAAATGTTCGTGGGTGGCGGGATGCCCCTGTAGTCTTGAGTTAATTCTTCGAAAAGTGGACAATTCCTCCACCGGAAAATAGCCCGATCGGGCTAAGGTGGCGTAAAAGACAGGCGAAATATGACCATTGGAGAGAAAAAACACGTCTTCTCCCCTTCCCTCCATCTTAAAATCAGGATTATGCTCCATTATCTCGAAATAAAGGGCGGTAAAATAATCCGCACACCCAAGGGAACCTCCGGGATGCCCGCTCTGACAGGCGTGGACCATTCTTACAATATCTCTTCTAATCTGAGTAGCAATATCCTTTAATTCCGGCATAGTTTTTAAGGGTCTAAATGCGGTCAAAGCTAAAGAAACTGCAGGAATTATTTGGAATGGCTAAGGCTTTTTAGAAAATATAAAATGAAGGATTAATAATAACCTATACACCCAACCGTTTAATATAATCTTAACGTATCCGTTTTAGCCTAACTATTTAGTATTCTTTGATTTGTAATTCATGTAAATAAAACAAATTATCATATTTTCGCACCTTTAAAGCGAGCAGGATGGGTATTATTTTTGTAGGAACTATATTAGCTTTTGTCATCACACTTTCCGCTATTCCTGTAATTATTAAAGTATCTGAAATAAAGAAACTGTACGCGAAAAATCCATGCAGGTCCGATTTCTTCACTTGGCGGATTGGGCATCTTCGCCGGATTCATCATAGCCTGCCTCACCATCATTCCCCTGGGTAAAGAGTCTTCCATACAATATTATTTTGCGGCAGCGCTCATTATTTTTTTCCTCGGCTTAAAAGACGATATTCTGGTGCTTACGCCCCTCAAAAAGATTATCGGACAGGTTATAGCCGCCTCCATTATTATAGCCAAGGGAGACATCGTCATCCACAGCATGTACGGATTTTTGGGTGTATATGAGTTGCCGCAGCTAATTAGTTTAAGCGTTACCCTGCTCACAATTATCGTGATTATCAACTCTTTCAACTTAATAGATGGCATTGACGGGCTTGCCGCCGGATTAGGCATTTTCACCACCCTCACCTTTGGTATCTATTTCTATATGGCCGGTCAAATAGAGATGGCTGCTATGGCGCTAATCATGACAGGCAGCCTGGCAGCATTCCTAATTTTTAACAGGGCGCCGGCCCGGATTTTTATGGGAGATACGGGTTCCCTGTTAGTAGGATTGATGAATGCGATACTCGTTATCAAATTTATAAACATAGCAGCGTCGCCCGCAGCAGTGATTCCGATAGAATCATCTGCGGCGATTGGCGTATCTATTCTGATGATTCCCTTATTCGATACTTTGCGGGTATTTGCCATACGTATATTTAACCGCCGGTCGCCGTTCAGCCCCGACCGTAACCACATCCACCATATTTTATTGGACAAAGGATTGGCGCCTCAGACTGTCAGTCTCCTGCTGGTGGCGGTGAATGTATTATTTTTGGTTTTTACTTATAACCTGCGACACCTGAATATCAATTTACTCATCCCGATACTGGTGGCCACAGCATTCGGTGGTTTTTCAATTTTATACTTTTACAAGCGGAGACACACCCTTATGGTGGTTGCAGGCAAAGGTGACGGCGGAGTATTGCAACTCACCAAGTCCAAACCGATTGTGCCGTTGACCCCGGCTCCCAAAACCGCAGAGCAAAACTGAGCCGTTACTTCTTTTTTTTGTTATCATTTGTTAGCTTTGTCGCTATTTAACCAACCAGGCATATATGTCAGAAGAAGTATCACTTATAATGAGTATGGGAGAGGACAGCATGAAAAAGGCAATCACCCACCTGGAAACAGAATTGGTGAAAATCAGGGCAGGCAGAGCCAATCCGCAAATGCTGGATGGTTTGGTGGTGGATTATTATGGTTCCCCCACGCCTATTCATCAGGTGGGAAATATCTCCGTAGCCGATTCCCGAACCCTGACTATTCAGCCCTGGGAAAAGAACATGCTGCAACCCATCGAACGTAGTATTATTGCTGCCAACATCGGTATTACACCACAAAACGACGGAATAATTATCAGGCTTTTTTTACCTCCGTTGACCGAGGAAAGAAGGAAGGAACTGGTTAAAAAAGTGTATGCGGAAGGGGAAAATTCCAAAGTAGCCATAAGAAGCATACGACGGGATTCCATTGAAGAAATTAAGAAACTTCAAAAAAGCGGGTTAAGCGAAGACGCAGGAAAGGATGCCGAAAAAGAGATTCAACAACTTACGGATAAATTCATAGCCAAAGTAGAAGCCTGCCTGGTGGCAAAGGAAAAAGAAATAATGGCCGTTTAGCGCCGTCCAGGTAATTTAATAGTCTCACTGTTGTACCAGGAACTTATTAACAGTTGATAAGTCCAAACAACCTTTCTGTTAAGAAATCCATCACTATACAACGGAAAACCATTAACCGATTGTCGGTTCAAACATATTGTAACAAACCGGCTGTATGCCGATCTGTTAAAATATTACTAATTTCACCTATTTAAACTTTAATTTTTCACTTTAAAATCAACACCATGAGTTTTCTTAAAGAATTTAAAGATTTTGCCCTGAAAGGCAATGTCGTAGACCTGGCCTTTGCTGTCATCATTGGAGGCGCTTTTGGAACCATTGTGTCTTCCCTCGTTGATGACGTGGTTACCCCTCTTCTGCTGAACCCGGCATTAAAAGCGGCAAACGCTGAAAATCTTGAGCAATTGATGTGGGGTTCGGTTAAATATGGTAATTTTTTATCAGCCGTAATCAAGTTTTTGATTATTGCTTTTGTTCTCTTCCTGATAGTTAAACTGATGAAAAAAATGCAAAAGCCGGAACCACCAGCTCCACCGGCCGGACCATCTTCCACCGACCAATTGCTAATGGAAATCCGGGATTCTTTAAAAAAGTAAGATAAGACGGACAATATTGTCTTTCATATAGAATACCTGACTCTGTAAATCAGGGTCGGGTATTCATATTTTTATGTTAACCGGCAGTATGTAATAGTTTTGCACGATTTATTATAAACAATATCCAAAC
>JACFNM010000731.1 GCA_019454915.1 Chitinophagaceae bacterium | reverse complement strand
CAGCCCGCTTGAGACGATTATTTATGAAATTATTCGACATTTTGGATTTACTTCAAAACAAACCGAAGATGTTTTACGTCTTTTGGTGTCGGAGACAGGAAGGTTTGTCTATTCGCCCTCACACAGAATTTTACGTAACCGGGACTGGTTGGTTATTTCTCAGAATGAATCCGCAGCGCAGACGATGGTACTTGTGGAGGACCGGGATAAAGAGGTAACATTTGAAGGAGGAAAGTTACAATTCGAAATCATTGAGAACCGATATGATGGAGCGAAATTTGCGGCTGACTCCTCTGTGGCTTTGCTTGATTTGAAAGGAATCAGTTTTCCTCTTATTATTCGAAAGTGGAGGCCCGGTGACTATTTCTATCCTTTGGGTATGCAAAAGAAGAAAAAGTTATCGCGGTTCCTGATTGACATGAAGTTGTCGAAATTTGAAAAGGAACGCGTATGGATAATAGAGATGGATAAGCGCATAATATGGATAATTAACCGGAGGATTGATGATCGGTTCAAAGTAACTCCCGGCACAAAAAAAATTTTGAAAATTGAACTAAAAGCTTCCCAGGTATGATTTAACCGACTGGAGGAAGTAATCTAATACATTGACGCCCGAAAATATACGGGCTGTTACAATGAGAAAAAGAATGCCATAAAGAGCTCCCCAGATATGGGCAGAATGATTGACATTGCCGCCACCTCGTTTATCTAAATAGGAAGAAATAGCCAGAAATAAGAAACCGAAGATAAAACCGGGGATCATGAGCTGGGGAGGTAAGAAAATGATTCCGATTTTTTGAAGCGGATTTAGGAAAATGAAAGCGAATATAACGGCTGACACAGCTCCGGAAGCGCCCAGGCTCCTGTAATAATGATTGTCTTTGTTCTTAAAATAAGTAGGTAGCAGGCACGCAGCTAAGGCAGTCAGGTACATGAGTAAATAAAACCAGCGGCCGGTATTTCCGTATATAGAAGCAAATTGAATTTCCACATATTCTCCGAAAATCCAGAAGGAATACATATTGAAAATCAGGTGCGGTATATTGGCATGTATGAAGCCACAGGTTAGGAAACGATAATATTGCCTCTGCCCGGTGACAGCAGGAGGATAAAAAATGAGGTCCTCCA
>JACFNM010000730.1 GCA_019454915.1 Chitinophagaceae bacterium | reverse complement strand
ACCCTTTTAATCGCACCATATAGGAATTGAAATCTGCGTACGTTCCATCGCCTTTTACCCTCACCAGCGCTTTTAATCGCACCATATAGGAATTGAAATTTGACCAGAAGGTTTACAGTGCCAGGGAAATAGCCTCTTTTAATCGCACCATATAGGAATTGAAATGTCGGATGGCGTTCATTGGCGCGGTAACAGAATCTGCTTTTAATCGCACCATATAGGAATTGAAATGGAGCTGGGCGACGCGGAACGGGCGGTGGAGATTGCGCTTTTAATCGCACCATATAGGAATTGAAATATATCTTTGAATATTACAAAACGAGCCTGTGCCCCTTTTAATCGCACCATATAGGAATTGAAATTTGTCTCCAATCACAAAGCCCTTCAAACTGATGGCACTTTTAATCGCACCATATAGGAATTGAAATCTGAATGTTCGAAGCCTTGAATACGCCGACCGATAAACAAACTCAATACTAACGGATCGGACTCCTAATTACCCTTCCGAATCACCCCATGCGGAGGTGTTGTGGTAACAGGCTGTACAAAGAATGCCGGATTGCTGCTTCTCTGTATGCCGATACTACCCGAGATAGAGAAGGTTTTTTCTTCATTGATGTACATCAATCCCAATTCAGCCCTGGAGTAAACACCGAAGTTATTAACACTATGGAAGATACTGTTCATCTGTGGCTTGGCACCGCCAAAAGATTGGAAGGGACGATTGAAATGGATATAAGCGGGCATTGCCGAAACACCTGCAAATGCATACCAGTTATCTGTCAGCCTCCGGTTAAGTTGTAATCCCAGCGGAGCACCGATGTATTGAGCGCTGCCACCGTTGAAAAAAGTAAATCCGGTAGAAAGGGCGCTATATCGTGAAACAAACCATTTTTTCTGAGATAATTGATTTGTTTGGGTAATATTCCTGCTTTCTGTAAATGGCCGGTACAGATTATACGCTCCACTACCACTCAGCGGGAGCATATCCTGAGCACTCCCGATAGCAGTCCAAAATAACATGACGGATAAGAATAGAATGCGCATATTCTCAGAATGGCCATAAAGTTAAGAATTGTAGATAAAAAACATCAAAACATCACTGTTTTTCCGCCATACGCGCCTCAA
>JACFNM010000729.1 GCA_019454915.1 Chitinophagaceae bacterium | reverse complement strand
AGCAGAAGAACCTCGCCCGGCTATTGGTAGATGAATTACAGGAATTGGGTATTTCGGATGCCGCGATGGATGAATACGGCTATGTCTATGCATCCCTGCCCTCGAATACCAGCAAGAAAGTACCCGTGATCTGTTTTTGTGCACATGTGGATACATCGTCTGATTGTTCGGGTGAAGGAGTTAAGCCCATCATTCATTACAATTACCAGGGAGGAGATATTGTATTGCCCGATGATACTACACAGATAATTTCCCCGATTGATCATCCCTATCTAAAGAAAAGGATAGGAGAAGATGTCGTTACCGCCTCCGGTACTACTTTGCTTGGCGCCGATGATAAGTCTGGTGTAGCCGTTATTATGGACATGGTAAATTTTTTCAAAACACATCCCGACTTAAAGCATGGCGATATAAAGATTTTATTCACACCGGACGAAGAGATTGGCAGGGGTGTGGACAAGGTAGATTTGAAAAGATTAGGTGCCGATTTCGGATATACACTTGATGGTGGTGAACGCGGATCATTTGAAGATGAGACCTTTTCCGCAGATAGTGTTACTATAACCTTCTCAGGCGTAAGCGCACATCCTGGTTATGCAAAAGGAAAATTGGTTAATGCCATCAAAGCTGCCGGAGCATTTTTAGAGTTATTACCTGCACATTCCCTTTCGCCGGAAACAACTACGAACAGAGAGGGATTTGTTCACCCCGTCTTTATAACCGGTATTCCTGAAAAGGTAACACTTCAGTTCATTGTGCGCGATTTTGTTACCGCGAAGCTGGCAGAATATGAAACGATTTTAGGTCAGTATGCGAATGAAACCCGTAAGCGGTTTCCTGGTATTTCCATTACTCTGGACATTAAGGAACAGTACCGCAATATGAAAGAAGTGCTCGATCAATACCCTCAGGTAAGCGAATATGCGCTTGCTGCGATGGAGAGAGCGGGTATTAATCCTGTCCGGTCGAGCGCCCGTGGTGGAACAGATGGTTCGAGGTTGTCATTCATGGGTTTGCCCTGTCCTAACCTTTTTACCGGTGAAATGGCATTTCATGGCAAGCAGGAATATGTAAGTATTCAGGATATGCAGAAAAGTGTGGAAACCATAGTGCACCTCGCTATGATTTGG
>JACFNM010000728.1 GCA_019454915.1 Chitinophagaceae bacterium | reverse complement strand
GTCATTAAGGCATAGCCCCGGCGACAACATGATTCCTCATTTTGTAACCTTTACACTTGAAGTTATTGGCAAATCAAATGCAGAAAGCCGCCAGGAGCGGATGTTGAATATATTTCGGTACGCAGGTAGCGGTACCACGAATCATAAAGAATACCAACTATTGAGCATTTGTAATTCTAATTCCCCGATGGTATTTTAGAGTAAAATAACAGTTCAACCGTCTTCACCTGCAAACAGAGGATATCTTAGGTTTCACGATGGAAAAAACAACACAGCATAATATCGTTTCTGTGGTAAGGGACTATGGCAATAAGCTGTTCAATTTTATTCGCAGCAGGGTGAATAGCAACGAAGATGCCGAGGATATTATGCAGGATATCTGGTACCAGGTAAGCCGTGTGATTGATATCAACCAGATAGACAGCATGAGTGGCTGGCTCTTCCGGGTAGCAAAAAATAAGATTACAGACCGGTATCGCAAAAAGAAGGATTTACTTTCTGAAGACAGCCTGCCCGATGGATATGCATCCGCCGAAGGGCTCCCCGATCTCATCTTGCGGATTGACGACGGACCGGAACTAAAAGAGTTTAAGGAATTATTCTGGGAAGCACTTATGAACGCGCTGGATGAACTTCCTGAAAATCAACGCCAGGTTTTTATATGGAATGAACTGGAAGATATGACGTTGCAGGAGATTGCCGATAAAACCAATGAAAAACTGAAAACCATTATCAGCCGAAAGGGATATGCGGTAAAACATTTGCGCAAAAGGCTGGCTGATTTGTACGAAGAATTAAATACGTTGTAGATATGAGCAGTAAAAACAAACCTTTCAGAAGAGCGGGCTTTATATTCGCGCCGGTCATTATACTGTCGGTATTGCTATTGTCAGCAGCAGTGATGTGGCTGTGGAATGCCATTTTACCCGACCTGATACATGCAGAACGTATTACCTATTGGAAATCCGTAGGGCTACTCATACTCTGCAGGATATTGTTTGGCAGTTTCAGATTTGGGCCTCCCCGCAATAAACCACCTTTTGCCAATAGGGGACTCAGAGAAAAATGGATGAATATGAGCGAAGAAGAAAGGAATCAGTTTAAAGCACGGCTGCGTGAAAGATGCCGGAG
>JACFNM010000727.1 GCA_019454915.1 Chitinophagaceae bacterium | reverse complement strand
GCCGGATGGATATTGTATGTAACGATTCAGAAAAGAAGCAAATCATCTGGTTAAAGTCACCCTCAGAAAAAGAAAGTACAGAATGGAAGGCGACGGTTATAGATGATAGGAGAGCTATCCCCGGTACACATCAGTATACCCACGGGCTTGGCTATGCCGATATTAATGGCGACGACAGGAAGGATGTGCTGATTCATCAGGGATGGTGGGAAGGCCCGGCAGATCCGGCACAATCACGATGGAAATTCAATCCGGCAGATTTGGGCGAAGATTGTGCACATATATATGTTATTGATTTGAATAAGGATGGATTAGCCGATTTTATTAGTTCTTCGGCTCACAAATACGGCATCTGGTGGCACGAACAAAAGAAAGATGCGGATGGGGAAATTTCATTTATCCATCATTTAATTGACTCAAGTTTTTCTCAGAGTCACAGTCTCGCACTGGCAGATGTGAATGGTGATGGACATCCTGATTTGATTACCGGGAAGAGATACTACGCCCACAACGGTGGCGATCCCGGTGCTCACGAACCCGCCGTGCTGTACTGGTTTGAATATAAACCGGGTAAGTCGCCTTCCTGGAAAAAGCATTTGATAGATGACGATTCCGGTTCGGGGTTGAACCTGGTAGTAGAAGATATCAACGGAGACGGATTGGCGGATGTGGTTGTTTCCAATAAAAAAGGAACCCATGTTTTTCTGCAGGAGAGATAGCCCGGCCCGAAGCGGCAGATATTAAGTTGCGGCTGAGCCCGGAGACCTCAAATCTTTTGTATGGATATTTTCATCATCCTGCTGTCACTGACTTTTCTTATGCTGGTTGCCTACCGCGGGTTTAGCGTCATACTGTTTGCCCCGGTGGCCGCCATGCTGGCTGTAGCATTTACAAACCCGAGCCTGGTGCCGGTTTTCTTTTCCGGAATTTTTATGGAGAAACTGGCAGGTTTTGTGAAGCTGTATTTCCCCGTATTTTTATTGGGTGCTATTTTTGGTAAGCTCATTGAGATTTCCGGTTATGCTAAATCTATTGCTTATTTCATCGTACGATTGATTGGGGAAAAAAGAGCCATGCTCACCATAGTGGTAGTGTGCGCTATTCTTACTTACGGAGGGGTATCTCTTTTTG
>JACFNM010000726.1 GCA_019454915.1 Chitinophagaceae bacterium | reverse complement strand
GTTGCAAAAATCCCTCTCCTGATATCGGTAGCGCTGCTCCTCTGAGCTACATGACTAAATGCTCGGTAAAAAAAATTCCATATACAGGTCATATCGCCACAGCCCGGATCAGTCCCCGTTTGCGTTGACGGGATCCGGTCAACAGGCACCGCCCACTGGTCTTTATATACCACGGCTTTCGCATCCAGTATCCTTTTCGTTTCCGTCAGATCAATAGCTCCCCCGTCGCGCGGATCTTTAGACAGCAGCACGGCGCCGGCGCCTGCTGACAGCATGTTTCTGCGTCCTGATCGGAGGATGCGGAACGTGCCGCTGCCCGATACAAATTCGCCGCTTTCGTCCACCGCTCTTAAGCTGCCATCACTGGATTTGATCACCCATAGTCTTTTAATCGCGTCATCTTCATTCACCATCGCCAGCTCATCACCGGGGAACAAATAGCTGCTATACGCTGCCAGGCTGCCATTGGCGCCAATGGTAAGGCTGCTGAAGGTTGCCCCGATATTTTTATATGCGGCGCTCATTCCTTCATAGGCCATATAGGCGGGATAGCTGAATGCGTAGTGATACCGGTCAAATGCATTCTGCGTTCTGGTCAGCAATACCTGACCGGTCTGGCTGTCCCACAACAGGTTCTCCGCTTCTATCGTCGAACCGTTCTGTGTTGTCCTGGTTTTGCTGAGTATACCGTATTTCTGCACTACCTTCACCATTGATATGGAGTTATAGGTATCTTTTGTAACACTGGGGCTTATATTCACTGCTACATAAGGAATGTACCACCAAAGTATAGTCATGCCGCCGGAGTATCCGCCCACACTACCTCCGTAGCTTTCATTTTTGCTTTCTCTTACGTCGGTTATGACGTCAATATCGGTTGCAATGGTAGTGGTGGCTATGGATCCATTCTGCCTGAGTACCTGCACTTCGTTGTCCAGCTCTTTTAGCTCCGTATTGCTATCCTTAACCTTGTAAAAATATTCGGAAGAAGACACAACGTCGCCGCCTTTATTGTAGATAGTCGTCGCTTTTGGCTTGCCGTGCATATCATTCAACTCTATCCTGAAGCCCTGGGAAGTAGCCATTCGCTTTATTGAAGTGGCGGAAAAGAGCTTTACTATCAGTCTATTTTCAT
>JACFNM010000725.1 GCA_019454915.1 Chitinophagaceae bacterium | reverse complement strand
TCGATGCCGAATCGGGGATTTGGCACAACGGCTACCGGGAGTATCTGGCGGATGCGGGGCGGTATTTGCAATCCGATCCGATTGGGCTGGCTGGTGGGGTTAATACGTTTGGGTATGTTGGGGGGAATCCGGTTAGTCTTGTTGATCCGCTTGGGCTCTTGACACCCTTGGCAGTTGCTGGCTGTGTTCTCGGCGCGGTGGGTGGCTATATGACGGTAGACGGCCTAAAGGCAGCGAAGCAGGATTTTGATACGATGCGATCCGCGAGAGCGGCAGCTAATCAAGAACGCAGCTGCGATGATGCTAAGAACGGCTATACACGAGCCGGGGAGTCTAATCGTGCACTTGAAGGCGGTGCCGGATATATCGCGGATGCGGCCAGCGCATTTGCAGATCAGGGAGCCTCGTTTTATGCCACATTTGGAACGTCAATTGCCATGGGGAGGTTTGGCGTTACACCATGTACAATAATTGGCGGAGTCATAGGGTATTTTGAAGCAGGTGGAAGCGCCACAAGGAAGGTCGAAGGTTGGATGAATCAAGCGGCGCATTGGCTTGGGGGAGATTGAATATGAATCTCCCGACAAGGCAGTGGGTCAAAGAGATTTCCTTACTGAGTTTTGTGTATCTTATTGCCTTTATGTTGGCTGACATAGTGGGAGGTTTTTTTGTAGTACTTGCTTCCGCCGGTAATTCTTCATCAGAAGTTCCTGGTTTGTTTTATGAGGGATCGATTTTTGGGTTTTGTGTTATATCATTAGTGCTGATAGGAGCAATCGTCGTCCCTGGTAAAATCTTTTGGCTTATGGTGCGCAGAAATAAAGCTGCCTCTGGATCTGTAAATATTCAAGAAATTCCAATCCAAATTATTTTATTGAATTTATTATTCTTATCTTATGGCGCATTAATTTCATTTTTCTTTGTTATGGAATCAATAGGGTCAGCACAGAGTCATTGATCTTGCGTGATTATTGTGAAGTAATGGTGTCAGGAACAATTAGTCTTCAACCGTCGCCAGCAGACAATGCCGGCTTTTGCGGTTTTGCATTGGACAGCAGCGCGGCTTTCAGCGTTTCCAGGAACGGGGTCACCATTTCGCCGGCTGGGTCAATAGGGACGAACAAGCTTCTCCCGG
>JACFNM010000724.1 GCA_019454915.1 Chitinophagaceae bacterium | reverse complement strand
AATGCTGGGAATGCATGTAACCTATATGAATCCGGAAGCGCATGATGTGCATGCGGCCTACGTGAGCCATATTTCTCACATTACTTCCTTTGCGCTGGCAAACACCGTACTGGAAAAAGAAAAAGAAGAAAGCGCCATTTTTGACCTGGCGGGCGGT
This sequence comes from Chitinophagaceae bacterium, assembly GCA_019454915.1. Lineage (GTDB taxonomy): Bacteria > Bacteroidota > Bacteroidia > Chitinophagales > Chitinophagaceae > Agriterribacter. Next base: position 980 of record JACFNM010000724.1, on the reverse strand, counting down.
GGTTTTGAGAGTACCGTTCGGCTTGCGAAGAGCAATCCGTCTATGTGGCTTCCCATTTTTAAACAAAACCGGGAACACGTGCTGGACGTACTCAATGAACATATTACCCAGCTACGGAAATTCAAGAGTTGTCTGGAGAAAGAAAATTATACCTATCTGAGAGAACTTATGGAAAATGCCAACAAAATAAACCGCATTATCAAATAGAAAAGATAACGCTGACGGGTTCATAATCAACGGTATGACGACGCGTCGGAGACCCGCAGGAGCGAATAAAATATAAGCAGAATCGGCAAATGGTTTTTATCTTTGCAAAAATTTTTTTAATTATATGATGAGTTTTGAAGCGTTGGGATTAGATGAGAGATTGATACAGGCTATTGACACCCTGGGATTTAAGGAGCCGACGGCTATTCAGGAAAAGGCGATTCCTGTATTACTGGGCGGCACAACGGACCTGGTGGGATTAGCGCAAACCGGTACCGGGAAGACTGCAGCCTTTGGATTACCCCTGTTACAACACATTCACCCGAAAGACAAATATCCGCAGGCATTAGTGGTTTGTCCTACGAGAGAACTGTGTATACAAATTGTAAAGGATATCACACTTTATAAGCAATTTATTAAAGGAATGGAAGTGGTGGCCGTATATGGCGGCGCTTCTATCGGTATGCAAATCAGGGATCTGAAAAAGGGTGTGCAAATAGTGGTGGCAACACCGGGAAGACTGATAGATTTGATTGAGCGGAAAGCGATTAACCTGGAGCAAATAAAATACGTGGTGCTGGATGAAGCGGACGAGATGTTAAACATGGGCTTTCAGGATGATATAGAATTCATTTTAAAAAATACACCCAACCGCGAAAGCACCTGGCTTTTCAGCGCTACGATGCCGCCTGAAATTCGCCGGGTGAGTAAGAAATACATGAAGTCTCCCGTAGAAATCACGGTGGGTAAAATGAATACGGCCAATAAGAATA
>JACFNM010000723.1 GCA_019454915.1 Chitinophagaceae bacterium | reverse complement strand
TGTAGATGATCCCAGTGAGGAGTGCAGACGATATGCGGAATTATTAGAGGAATATCCGGTAGATGTGGTCTGCATGGGTATTGGCGAAAATACGCATATCGCTTTCAATGATCCGCATGTGGCGGATTTTGATGATCCCTTGCGGGTGAAGGTGATGGATTTGGCGGAAGCTTCCAGGTATCAGCAGGTGCATGATGGATGCTTTGCAAGGTTGAAAGATGTGCCTGTGACGGCGATTACGCTCACGGTGCCGGCCCTGATGCAGGCTGCTTTTGTATATTGTATGGTACCGGGACGGAACAAAGCCAGGGCGATATATCATACGATACATGAAGAAATAGCGGAGCGGTATCCGTCCACTATCCTGCGGAGACATAAAGATGCGATTCTTTATATTGATAGGGATAGCGCTTCGGAGCTACAGTTTTAAGATATGAAAGCACGCTAATTCTCGAATGATACGTCTTCATCCGATAGTGGGTTCGGCGGGGGCTTTTGATAAAGAATGATTAGTAAATAATATTGTTTAATCTTAAACTACCAAACTAATGCAACACGAGGAGAATCCTAATGTAAGGGCGACCGGCGAGTCCCCGAAGTGGCAGGTTTTGGATAGCGAATCTGCCTTCCGGGAAGTTTATGCAATATTTTGGAAAAGACTTTATGCGGTTGCTTTCAGTCGTCTGAAAGACAGACAGGAGGCCGAAGATGTAGTACATGATGTTTTTGTGAGCCTGTGGACGAATCGTAACAAAGTAAAAATCCGGTTGATTGAGAATTACCTGTTCGTAGCCGTAAAAAACCGGGTATTAACCCAAATCAGAAAAAGGATTTCAGAACGGGCTTATTTACAGTCCGTAACCGGTGAATTATCTGTTAATCCTCAATTGGAAGCCTCTTTGCAGGGTAAGTGGATTTTGGAGAAACTTCAAAATGAGATGGAATTACTGCCGGACAAGTGTAAACAGATATTCAAATACAGCCGAAATGACGGACTCCAGGTAAAACAAATTGCCGAACGGCTGGAGATTTCTCCGAAAACGGTTGAAAATCAGCTAAACAAAGCCCTAAAACGGTTAAGGTTTGCCGTCAGCACCTTGTTAAATACCCTTTAATATAAAAGAATTCAAAATATTT
>JACFNM010000722.1 GCA_019454915.1 Chitinophagaceae bacterium | reverse complement strand
AAAAAATTGATTCATAAAAAATAAATGACAGTATATGGCAGAAATTAAGCCCGATGAGATAAGTGCGATATTGCGGCAGCAGTTAAGCAATTTTAATGCCGGCGCCGATTTGGAAGAAGTAGGCACCGTGTTACAGGTGGGCGATGGGATTGCCCGTATTTATGGATTAAACAATGTACGTGCCGGAGAATTGGTCGAGTTTGAAAACGGTGTGAAAGCGGTAGCGCTAAATCTGGAAGAGGACAATGTGGGTGTGGTATTAATGGGTGATTCATCTGAAATCAAAGAAGGAGATAGCGTGAAAAGAACGGGTAGCATCGCTTCATTGAAGGTAGGAGAGGGACTCGTGGGCAGGGTCATCAATGTGTTAGGCGAGCCGATAGATGGAAAAGGACCCATTACCGGTGAATTGTATGAGATGCCCCTGGAACGGAAAGCGCCTGGTGTTATTTATCGCGAGCCGGTGAAGGAGCCGTTGCAGACAGGCATAAAGGCTATAGATGCTATGATTCCTATCGGCCGGGGACAACGTGAGTTGATTATCGGCGACCGACAAACCGGAAAGACGGCTATTGCAGTGGATACGATTATTAATCAGAAAGAGTTTTATAAAGCGGGCAAGCCGGTATATTGTATTTATGTGGCCTGCGGACAAAAGGCATCTACCATCGCCAATGTGATGAAGACACTCGAGGACCACGGCGCGCTTGAGTACACGGTTATCGTGGCTGCTTCTGCGTCTGACCCGGCTCCGCAACAATTTTTTGCTCCCTATGCCGGAGCGGCAATTGGGGAGTATTTTCGTGATACCGGACGTCCGGCGTTGATCGTATATGACGACCTGAGTAAGCAGGCGGTGGCTTATCGTGAAGTATCGCTGCTATTGCGTCGTCCTCCCGGCCGTGAAGCCTACCCGGGAGACGTGTTTTATCTGCATAGCCGTTTATTGGAACGTGCTGCCAAGATAATCAGTGACGATGCTGTGGCAAAAAATATGAACGATGTACCCGATACTATCAAACATCTGGTTAAAGGTGGCGGATCGCTGACAGCCTTGCCGATTATCGAAACACAGGCAGGAGACGTGTCGGCCTATATCCCGACCAATGTCATCTCGATCACCGATGGCCAGATTTTC
>JACFNM010000721.1 GCA_019454915.1 Chitinophagaceae bacterium | reverse complement strand
ATCTATGATCTCGGGATGTATCCAAAAGAAACGATCGCCGGTGGTAACGCAACGCCCGCGCATTTCTGTAACAGGAAAATCGCCACCCCATAGTACTCTTTTCGGACCAAATATCCTGAGGGCTGCTTTAAAAGCTTCCGTTTCGCATACGGCAGAAGTATCCAGGAACACATTCTCAATATCGGCAATACCGGAAAGTCCCTTTCGTGCATTCCGGTAGTTAAAACTACGCGCCACATGAGCCAGTATTAACCTTACCCGCGGGTATGCTTTGCAAAGCTTCCTGATCTGCTGTTGGTTGCCTTTATCTTCTATTGCCCCGTTTTTTACCATGTGCAGCATCAGAACACCATCCATTTCGTTTAATAATTCCCACATCCACTCCGGTGCATATTCTGCTATTTCCGCATTCATAGTATCTTTCCTGTCTGCATAACAGTGATATACCTTTATGCCACAACAGGTATCCTGCTTCAATTGATCCGCAACCTTCACTACCTCGTCATGGGGAGAAACCACCATTAACGACCTGCTTAAATCTGTTCCATGATCCCTTACCTCATCCAGCGTAAACCTGTTCATCGCATCACGGTCACCTTGCTTCTCCGGCATACCAAAGTACAGTCCATGCAATTTCTTTACCGGCATATAACGCGATAAATAACTGCGATGATCTTCACAACCCAGCTTATGTATTCCTTTTAAAAAAGGTATTTCTTTCTGAAAGTGAGAGGAATGATAGGTATGCACGTGAATATCAAAGACCTCATCAGGAACCAAGTCGCGGAAGATCCTTGCAATAGTGGCATCAGACGCATTGAATTTTTGCTGAAAAATCATACACTATAATAAATTAAATTATACGGGTGCGTTCCTGTCTTAGTTAAACTTCAAAGAATATAAATCAGCATCTTTCAAATAAATCTTCAGCTTTACAGGCTTTCCCTCAAGTGAAGAAACATCCTCCTTGCCATTCCATAACACTATACGTTTGATTTCATTGCCGATAATTTCCTGGGCATCATTAACTGTATATCCTGGTACCGGTCGTCCCTTAGCATCGAGTATTTCAATTTTTACGTATCCTGCTGCTGAAGTAGCGTAATTGATCTCAAGCTCTTTTCCTTTAAAAACAAAAGG
>JACFNM010000163.1 GCA_019454915.1 Chitinophagaceae bacterium | reverse complement strand
AAAAGGATGTACCGGGCGATCCTATTCATAATATCCCGGTTGACAAAAATCTTGACCCCGCCTGGGTCAGATCATTGTATGATCGGGGCACGGTGACCACATACCTGAAATCCAAAAATGAATTGAAGTATATTGGTATGCCCGCAGGCGGATTACACGCAGGCACAGTTTACCTTGGTGGCGACGGACGTTTGTGGCTCTGGGGTATTTATAACGACGAAAGAGAAGGCGTTGATCCTAAAACCATTTTGTGGAACGATGGCACAAAGGAAGTAAAGATTCGCAGCCGCGATGGCGCCAACTATGTAGAACCTACCCTGGCGGACAACAAAAGAGTACTGGAACAGGGCTTTGCCGTTAAAATAGAATATGAGGGGAAAACCGTTATCAAAACATTGGATGAAAACAGTTTTGAGGAGATAAAATTCGAAGCTTCATACCCGGTTGCTACCGTGCACTACATAGATGAAACGCTTCCGGTAAATATTGTACTGAAAGCAGGAAGTATTTTTGTTCCGCTCAATGCGGACGATTCAGCTTTACCAGCCACCGTATTTTCAATCCGTATAGAAAATAAAACCAACAAAAGTATCCGGGCAGAAATTATCGGCTGGATGGAGAACGGCGCCAATAAATTAACTGCGACAGAAAATGACGGACTGAAAAAAAATACTGCCATCATTCACGATGATCATACCAGCATACTTGGTTCTTTTGACGCCGTAAAACCGGAAGCAGCGCAACAACGTGACGCCGGTACCACCTGTATCACATTTATCGGAAAAGGAGCAACCCTTAATACAAATGCGCAACCCTATCCCGTGGAAGATCATTTCTTTAATCAAAAGAAAGAAGCAAGCAGCACCATGAAGCCCAGCGAAACATTGACCGGCAGCATTGGTATTTCGCATACCATTGCACCAAACAAAACAGCAGAAGCGAACTATGTAATAAGCTGGCATTTTGATCATCCTTTATCTAAACGGCTGGATAAGCTTCCCGAAACGAAAGGCGGTTATTATTATGGCAAACGGTTTAAAGATGCGCATGAGGTGGGAGCTTATATCGCGCAAAACTTTAAGCAGCTTTATACTCAAACGCTATTGTGGCAGGAAACCTATTATGATTCCACGCTGCCTTACTGGTTCCTGGAAAGAACATTGCTGAACATCGGCACACTTGCCACTGCAAATACCTATCGCTTTGCCAACGATCGCTTCTGGGGTTGGGAAGGCGTCAATGCATGTGAAGGCACCTGCACACATGTGTGGCAATATGCACAAGCCATGGGCAGGCTATTTCCATCGCTTGAAAAAGATGCGAGGCAAAGAACAGACCTCGGTGTTGCTATGCAGGAAAACGGCGGGATAATATTTCGTGCGGAATACGAATCGCGGCCTGCCATTGACGGACAGGCAGGCACCATATTACGAATTTACCGGGAGCACCAGATGAGTAGTGATGATAAGTTTTTGCGCCATAACTGGAGTCACATCAAAAAAGCGGTATCTTTTATGCTGGCGCAGGATAAAAATGGCGACGGCATGACGGACACGCCTATGGAAAATACCCTCGACGCGGTATGGGAAGGAGAGATTGCCTGGATCGTGGGCTTGTGTATAGCCGCTGCAAAAGCAGCACAACTAATGGCGGAAGAGATGGGTGACAATACTTTTGCCAAAACCTGTAAACAGTATGTGGAAAACGGCAGCCGGAACATGGCTGAAAAATTATTCAACGGGGAATATTTTATTCATCGTCCGGATGCGGTGCAGGGAAGGAAAAAATTAGGCGGCTACAACACCTGTCATATAGATCAGGTGTATGGACAAAGCTGGGCCTGGCAGGTAGGATTGGGAAGGTTATGGGATAAAGAAAAGACCTTGTCGGCCTTACGCTCACTGTGGAAATACAATTTCGCGCCCGATGTGGGACCCTATATCAAAACCCATACCGGTGGAAGACCGTATGCTTTGGCCGGAGAAGCGGGTCTGATCATGAATACCAATCCATACAATGAGCCAACGCCTTATGGCGATAACGTAACCTGGCAGCTGGGATATTTCCACGAGTGTATGACCGGATTTGAGCATCAGGTGGCAAGCCACATGATGGCGGAAGGCATGACCGACGAGGCTCTGGTAATAACGAGAGCGATACACGATCGGTACCATGCGTCCAGGCGAAATCCCTATAATGAAATTGAATGCAGCGATCATTATGCCCGCGCTATGGCAAGCTATGGAACGTTTATAACAGCCTGTGGCTTTGAGTATCATGGACCAAAGGGTTATCTGGGTCTTTCTCCAAAATGGAACAGAGAAAATTTTAAGGCCGCATTTACTTCAGCCGAAGGCTGGGGCACTTATCGCCAGACAAAAGATGATACCAGACAGCAGCATACGGTTAGTTTACGTTACGGCTCGCTACTGTTGCGAGTTTTTACTGTTGATAACCTGCTACAGCAAAAGATAAAAGCGATGTCAGTTAGATTAAACGAACAACAGGTTCGTGCACGTTTCGAAGAAAAAAGCGAACGTATCATCATAAAATTTCAGGACGGTGTTCGGATAAAGGCCGGTGAAACAATTCGGGTTGATATTAGAAGTAGTGACAGGTAGTTATCGCAATGACCGTCCTGAAAGAGCGCCGATGAGTCTTTAGCAGCGCAAAAAGCTTAATTTTATCCCGTTAAAGATTTCATAGAGGGTACAGATTATTCTATGCTGCAGCGTTTCCCCTGATTCCACTTGTTTCCTTTGAGCATAAAACCTTTATAGTCGTAATCTCAGCTATCTGAGTATAACAATCGGTTTAATTCTCTGCAAACCTTTCCAAATGGAGAGGTTAACCTTTCGGATGCTGTGTTACTGAGAACTCCGGCTTGATGCGAGACTGGCCTCGATGAAGGTTAATCCAGTTAATTAAATAGTTGTTTGCAATCATAAGAAACAGTAATGTAATGGTCCATATCATAATGGGGGCTCCCCTCTTCGTCAAAATTAAATAATGGAATCTTTGAATAAATCTGTCCTTTAGGCTCCAGCTTCTTGGGAAGATTCTTATTATTATAACTCACGGTATTCCCTACACGGTCATTTACACTATAATCTTTATAAACAAACATGAGCGTTTTGCTGGTTTGATACATATTCATTTTATCTGTGTAGGTAGCTCCGGGCGCAATAAGATTACCGGAAGCATCATATGAATAGTTTGTAGTATTAATATAATTACCATCGCCATCAAATTCCTTAACTTCAGCAACCCGCCCGTAGGTATCTAACTTAATGTGTTCAATTTCTATATGGCTGTAATTATCCGGATAATTACTGGTCAACGGGCGCCCCTGCGTATAAAAAGCGATCGTATCAATAATATTATAATCGTCTGTATAAGTATACCAATGCCATTCAGCAGCCGTTATCAGACCCGGAACGACAGGACTCGGCCCGGCATTTGAAACGTACGACTTCAGGCGATTCTGACTATCATAGTTGAAATAAGAATCAAATCTGTATACACCGGGTATAAACTCCTGCGGAACCTCTGCAGTAGCTGATTGCCTGATTTCGGTAAGGTTCCCCTGAGGATTATAAATAAACTTTACCGTGTTCTTATAAAAAGTACGGGGATTGGATGGCAGAGAATCAAAGTTTTCAATCATAGCTATCCTACACTCCTGCACAACTCCTCCTGGTCCGGAAGAGTTAATGTAGTCCCATATTTTCTTACATCCCGAAATACTAAAGGCCGTGATGGCCGCCAGTATAAGATAAAAAGTCCGTTTCATTTTAGAGTTTTTAAGTTATTAAAAAATATTTGAGAATTGACGTTACACGTTTTGCCATCCAGTCCCACCTTTATTAGAAGTTATGCATCATTGGATCTCCATCCTTCAATGAATGATTGCCCGGATAATCATTTGCCCGATGATCGGGCTACTGTAAACAAGGACCTTCGAAAACCAATTTGTTACCTGATTAAAAGAATTAAATAATTTCGTCAAAAACCATTTCCCTTGTAAAGATTACTCCCTTTTATAAAAAATTAAACCCCAAAATTGGGGTACCCGGATTGGTTTGACGAAAACTTATTGGTAGTCAATCAAATGTATTCAGGTTATTTTTGGAGACATAACAGACGATCAGGTTAGAAGCTAATGACGGCTTTAATAGCGGATATGTCTCTGCCAACTGTAGCTGGCTGAAAACCGAACAGGATGTATAACAAAAGAAGACGGCTGCCGGACAGGCTATAGCTGAAGGTGGCGACGCTGTTATGCTCACTCCCAAAGACAGGAATTCCCGTACAACAAACACGCTTTAGACAATGGAGATTTACATGTAAGACAAAATGGGCATTCCCATAAAATTGAAGGCAAATCCTAGCATCTCAGCCAGGTACTTTTAAACATCCTTATTTCCTGACTTCAGCATTCAGACCGATGGGCGATGTCTAATTCATAAACTTATACCCCACTCCCCTGATGGAATGAAAATACCGGGGATTTCGGCTGTCTTCTTCGAAGTATTTCCTGAAGCTTAAGATAAAATTATCTACTGTCCGCGTGGTGGGATATACATTATAGCCCCAGACTGCCTGCAGGATCTTCTCCCTGGTAACCACGTCATTTTTGTTTTCAATTAGAAGTTTTAGCAACATACTTTCTTTTCTGCTGAGTTCTATCATTTCCCCTCTGTAATTCACGGCCATTTGAGCTTTGAAATCTATACTATTCTTCCCAAACCGATATTGATCCCCAACTGATTCTTTATCCTGGATCCGTTTGTTTTTATTAATCAATTTGTTTACCCGAAGCAGGAGTTCTTCCAGGTTGAATGGTTTAGTCAGATAGTCATCCGCTCCCTTCTTAAGTCCCAGCACTTTATCAGCACTGCTGTTTTTTGCGCTCAAAATCAAAATAGGTGTGTCATTATTGTTGAGCCGCACATGCTCGGTTACGGATACGCCATCTATTTCAGGGAGCATTACATCCATAATAATGAGATCGAAATACTCTTCGCTGATACTTTTCAGGGCTTGCCTTCCATCACCGGCACAAGTGACCTCGTAACCCTCCAACTCGAGATTCAGCTTCAATGCCTCCTGTAGATTATCCTCGTCTTCTACCAGTAAAATATATCTTTGCTCAGTCGACCTGTTCATTTTAATCTTTCTGTTATCGGTAATGAAATTGCAAAAATACAACCGGAAGGAATATTATCCTGCAGGCTGATGGATCCGCCGTGCTCCTCAATTATCTTTTTGGAAAGATAGAGTCCAAGCCCCGTACCTTTTGTCTTACGGATATTTTCATCTCCTGCACGATAAAATTTTTCAAAAATCTTTTTCTTTTCCTTGCCCGTTACCCCTCTGCCCGTGTCCTTTATCGAAATCTTTGCTCTCCCGCTTTCTTTTGAAAGGGATACTGCAATAGGCTGAGATTTGTCCGAGTACTTAATAGCATTTTCAATCAGATTGTTGACAGCCAATTGTATTAATAAATGGTCTCCTTTAACAAATGTCTCCTCACCGTAATTGTCTTCAATCAGATGATGGGGGAAGCGGATTTTAAAATTAGACACGGACTCATTTAATAAAGCATTCAGGTGAATGATTTCCTTATTCGGCTTATAAGCGCCTGCATCAATTTGCGAGGTAAGGAGAATGTTGTCGCACAGATCATTGAGCCGGTTTGATTCGTTAAGGGCATTATGTAATAGCTTTTCCTGTTGGGATCCTTCCAATTTCCTTTTCAGGAGGGTTTCAATGTTAAGTTTGGTGACCGCGATAGGTGTTTTCAGTTCATGCGTCACTGCCATCATAAAATTCTGTTGCTGAGTATTGAGTTGGATTTGCCGCCGGGCAGCCCGGTAAACAAAAACCGCTCCTAATAAAATAAGCAACATAAACGTGGTGCCTTCTCCTATATACTGGGTGATCTTCCTGTTTTCCTCTTCTAAGATCTCCGCTACTCTGACATAATAGTCCGGTGCATCCTTTTTTAACTGGAGGAGTTTAAATTCCGACATTTGTTTGCTTTGCCTCACCAAAGACAGAAACCAAAATATAAGAGCAGTAATAATGTATGTGAGCAGGAACCAATAAGCAATCGTGATCAGGATAAGTCGCTGCCTTTTAAAGAAACTGGCCATTATCAATATGCTTTTTCAACCCGGATACCAACGTTCATAATATGCTCCAAAGGGTTTTCACGCATTATTTGTTCAAGGATAAAGCTACATTCACCCGAACGGTTAAACCGATAGGGTTGCGGAGAAATAAGTCTCCTCACTTCATAGATGTCGTCCATGCCCGTACCGATCCACCCCTTTTCATTGTCGGCAAGCTGGATATCCAATCTTTGTTGCCGCACCGTGTCGCCTGGGAGCCTAAAATGAATATTCAGCCAGATATTATTGAAATTATAAGCGTATGTATGGCGAAGGGTTACATATATATTATATAAGACTGTAGTATCGCTAATGTTAAAAAGGATTTCCGGTTGAAAAGAGCGATCCCACTGCTGCCGGGGGATGTTCACATTCTTCTCAAAAATATCTACCGTTTTACAGGAGGTCATCCCGCCTACGAATATCATTAAGACTAAGATAAGAACGGCGTTGAATTTTGTGTTTATCGTGTTGAACATATTGACAGGCTTACAAAACATTGAGAATTTGTTCTTTGGCTTTTTCCAGTTCATCCTTCATTCGGATCACCGATTTTTGAATCCTGGCGTCATAGGCTTTGGCTCCAGTTGTATTAATTTCCCTACCGATTTCCTGTAGTATAAACGAAAGTTTCTTACCCTTAGTTTCCCCATCTTCCTGTAATAGAGAAAGAAAATAATCGCAGTGGTTTTTCAAGCGTACCTGCTCTTCGCTTATATCAATTTTTTCGATGTAGTAAATCATTTCCTGCTCCAGCCGGTTTTCATCGAGGCTTTCTTTCCCTACATTTTCTTCCAGGAGTTTCTGTAAACCCTCCCGTATCTTTTGCTGACGCAGTGGTTCCAGTTCCTGCACCTCTTTTTGTAGTTCTGTTATGTTATTAATGCGGAGCTTGAGATCCTTTTCCAATACCGCCCCCTCGTTGGTTCGGTGCTCGTCTATGCGATGAATAGCACTGAATAAAATATCCCTGAACTTATGCCAATCGCTTTCATCCAGCACTTCAACCGATGGCACAACTACTTCGGGAAGTTTAAGCAAGGAGCTAAGTACAGACCCGGTATCCAGATTCAGTTCATTGGCGAGTTCCGCCAACGATTGATAATAACTCTTCGCGAGTTCTGTATTAATAACAACAGGTTTGGCTGCTCCATTCTGCTTAATGGTAATGCTGCAGTCTATGCTACCTCTCAGGAGCCGTTCGGACAAAATATTCCGGATATCAAATTCATAAGAACGTAGTAAAGAAGGCAGTTTAAGTGAAATGTCAAATTGTTTTCCGTTTAAGGATTTAATTTCAACCAAAAATGTATTTTTCCCTATAGTTTGTTCAGCACGTCCAAAACCTGTCATTGACTTTAACATATCTGCGCGGGGTTTAGCTGGCAAGGTAATTTATTTTCCGAAGAGTTTAAGATATATCGTTTGTTTGCTGAGGCGACGGATATCTCCGGCTTTCATGCCTTCAATATGGATCTGTTCAATCCGGTAACGGACTAAGCGTAGCACGGGATAACCCACACGGGCCATCATCTTTCTTACCTGCCGGTTTTTACCTTCCGTGAGATATAAACTAACCCAACTGGTCGGAATATGTTTTCGTTGACGGATCGGTGGGTTTCGTTCGGGCAGCGTTGGTATCGCCGTCAACTGTTTTGCCCTGCAGGGTTGAGTCTGATAAAGTTTAGCGTTGACCCTTATCTGAACCCCCTTCTCAATCTGATTCAAGGCATCCGGGCTGACTATCCCTTCACATTGTACCAGGTACTCACGCCTATGCGCGTGCTTCGGATTTAGCAGCCGGGCATTTAGAGTGGGATCATTGGTCAAGATGAGTAATCCTTCACTATCATAGTCCAGCCGGCCAATGGGATAAACGTCTTCCTCTACAGCGAAGAAATCCTTCAGACATAATTTTCCATCTATGGAAGTGAACTGGGATAACACCTGGTAGGGCTTGTAAACAATGTAGTATCTATATGACATTGCGAATAAAAAAGTCTCTCCAAAAAAGAGAGACTTCGTTATATGGATGGGTTAGTAAGTACCGGGAAATAAATTTCCCATCACAATATTAAAAATAATTTTGTCTACCAAAAAAAAATTTCGATTAATTTTTATGCACATTTTCCTTCGCCGTTTTGTGGATATCCTTAAACGGTTCATTTGATTTTCAAAAAGATCAAAATTAATCACGTTATTCCACCTGCCTAAACGTAACACACTATCCGGAATTATTAAATCCATTGAAGAAGTGAAGCGGTTGAACAGGATTTGAAAAGAGAAAGCTCTTATGCGACTCTTTCATCAGTCTTACTTAAACCGTAAACACAAGTACTTTTCACACTTATCCGAACCATATACTGAAATGCTCTGTGGGATTGAATTTTGTGCGATTGAGTTTTTTCTCATTTTGAAATGAGCGGGTATAAAATAGTACAAATTGATTAGCGTAGTTCTTCGCGCTGTTTTACTTTTGTCAAAAATATAATTATGAAATTCCCTTCTCCTGTTTCTGTTCAATGGATTGCAGAATTAATCGGCGCAGATATTGCAGGTAATCTTACTAACCAGATAACGGGTATTAATGAGATCCACCGGGTGGAATCAGGAGATATCGTTTTTGTCGATCATCCGAAATATTATGACAGTTGTATCCATTCTGCCGCGAGTTGTATAATAATTAACGGTGAAACTGAGTTCCCTCCGGAAAAGACTTTGTTGATTACGGCCCAGCCATTTGATGCCTATCTTAAGATCGTCAGGCATTTCCGGCCTTTTGTTCCTGCAGTCAAAGGGATCAGCGATAGCGCTGTAATTGGTGAGCATACAATCGTGTCACCCGGGGCATTCATTGGTAATAGCGTTTCAGTAGGAAGCCATTGTATCATTTATCCCAATGTTACGATTTTGGATCACTGTGTAATAGGCGACAGAGTGATTATTCAATCGGGCACGGTTATAGGCTCCGACGCTTTT
>JACFNM010000162.1 GCA_019454915.1 Chitinophagaceae bacterium | reverse complement strand
GTTATCTGTCCAATTCCAACTTGCCTGTAACGCAACCATATCTATGAACGCATTAAGTTGCGCCGATACCGCCATGCCATTCTCATCCAATACTGTTACTTTCAACTGCACCGTTCCGCCGGTGCTAACAAATACGGGAATCTCTGCAGATCCTTCCGCTACATTTTCAACCGTCGTTAATACCTGTTCCTGTGCTCCGTTTACCTGCGAAACAGTAACCTGTACTGCGGGTTCATTCAATACAAAGCTTACACTGAGATTATTGCCGTAAGTGATGCCGTCGGTATCCGCATAGCCCTTATCCGGAGTCAGCTTGAGGCCGGTAATCGTAAGAAGTGGTGACCTGCTCACTGTCCACGTGATCGTTTTAATTCCACTTCCGTAATTTCCTGCTTCATCGGCGATTTTGTGCAGATCAATGGTTAACTGATAACTGCCTTCGGGATAGGTGAGCAATTCAAGATTTCCAACCAGCCAGTTTTGGAGATCCGTATTGGAAAGTTGTGTTATTTGCAGTGGCAGTACTTCTCCATTACGTGTAAGCGTAAGCGCGGAGGTATTAAATCCGGCTACATTTTCATCAAACCGGATGCTGACAAACGGCACATGCTGTGCATCCAGTCCGCCTTCCGTAATGGCTTCCATTTCTAAAACTCCGGGGCCTTCGCTATCAATAACAAAGGTTACCGATTGTACCTGTTTACCGTAGGCATTGTTTGTAGAACGGATATTCAGCATATCTACCGTCAGTTCATATGTTCCGTTGGTTGAGATAACGGATCGCAAACCGGAGAGATAAGCTGTTTTTTTATCTGTGCTCAATGAATCAACCGTCAGTGTTCCACCCTGGGTAACGTCTTCCTTTATAATACTGAATCGTTGCGAAGTAAGTGTTGCCTCATCAATAGGCAGATTGAACACGATCTGTACCTTATCAAACGGAGGTGATGCCGTTTCAGGGATGCCCCTAAACTGTTGCACTACCGGCACATCAAAGAACTGTGTCCACGAAATGCTTTTGCCTGTTTGTCCGTTTGTTCCAAATACATCAGTTATACCGGCAGCCTGTACCGTAAAGGAGTAGAACCCGGAACCTGTGGTGAAAGCAGACAGGTCAATATCAAAGCTGGTGGCATCCACCGGGGTAATCACTACAGACGTGTTTAATGTTACAGGATCGCCCTGCAGGTTCAGCGTCAGGTCTTCGTAGGTAAATGATGCCGGATCAATAGCCTTGTTAAACACCACTCTTATTGTTTTTACCTGCTCCGCAGTTACGGAAGCCGGGGCTCCGCTGAGACTTAGGATCTCAGGCACATTCAGGTTTTTAGGACGCCATACCACCGTATAGCTGACGGGCGTTTTGGTAGCAAACGTATCTACAAAATGGAACTTGTTTTCGTAAACAGGGGGAGCGCCCGCAGGCAGGGTAACAAAGCTGAGCCATGCGTTATCGAGTGGAATGGCCGTACCATCGTTGCGGGTAACGCTTACCAGCTCATATTGATTATTGCCCGGGTCGTTGAGCTTAATGTAGTTCCATCCGGTAGCCGAAGCCGTTACATTGAGCGTATTGGTAAATGCCGGGGCCGCAATACCCGATGTAAAGCTGCCGCCGGTAGCCGGGTGTACTTTAGCGGTACGTTTACCCTGCGAGAAGTAAATGATATCCGGCATATCGTTAATGTCGAAAATATCATTCACCAGGAAGTCATTGATGCCATCGTCGAGATCGCCATAGGCGCGGATGCTTTTTGTTAGCTCATGTAATTTGACGCCCTTCACCAGGCTCAGGTCAGGATTGCCGAAGCTGTTGGCATGTTTTACTTCCGCCTCATAGCTTACAAATTTACCCAGCAGTGTGCTGGTGAAATACCATTGCCCGATACGGGTTGTCAGTGCCGGTATCGTTCCAAAATTAATATTGGTAAGTCCCAGGGTGGTTGGTTGCCCCTGCAGGTTAGAGCCGATCAGTTTGAAGTCTATGGCCAGTCCTTTTTCATTTTCCACTATTTTGGGCTGCGCGGAAGATATGGTCATATTTACTGCTGCTCCGTAACCCTGGTTTTCCACCATCACCGCCAGTTCGGCAGGTACCATGGGTTCTATTTCCGGACTGGTCAGCGGGTCATCGCCCAATATATTTCTCTGCATGAAATAGTGCAGCATGAGGTTGGGACTCGGGTTGACCGTAAGCGGTACGGGTGCCAGCGGCATGGTTACCATGGCCTGGGCATAGGGATCAAAGTAGGTCACAGAGCCCCCGAAGCTATATGTTTTAGGTGTGGTAGGAGCCGCTCCCTGCTCGGGTATGAACAGGAATTTGACCGAACCGCGTTCCTGCGCATTGATAGCACCGCTCCCTGTTACATCCGACAGGTTATTCAAACTGGCGGTTTGAATTTCAAACAAGCCGTTGGAGGGAACACCATTGGCATCGGTAATTAAAATATTTACTGACAAAGAATCCATCTTATCTGTAGGATGACCATTGAAGATTTCAAGCGTACCGTCAAAGGCTTCCCGCGTCATGGTAAGGGTTTGACTGAATTGAACGGTAACGGAAGCGCAGACGGCTTTTTGAGCAGTTGTTCTGGATGAAGGTATTGTCTTGCTTGTTATAGCTTCATTATCATTTAATGCATTAAGCTTTCTTGACGAAGAGCTAACTACATTACTGCCTCCTTGACAGCTGACATCAATCTGTATTGCCTGTGGAACATATGCTTTCGGTTGATCTGCACTACCCGGACAAAATACACAAGGGCCAATCATGCCACCATCGAAGCCAGGATTCAGTTGTCCGCCATTAATAGGTCTATTTACGATATTGTAACCACATTTTCTACCCTCGAAGGAAAAACCAGCAACAGCAAAAATTTCAATCCAGTTATTGCCTGCAACAATGGTTGCACCACATGCATACCTTGCATTGATCTGTAATATACCTGTGCATTCTAATCTTGGTTCGGAATCATCTGCAATTCTTTGAGAAATTCGACCATTAGCTTTCCTTCGCATAATAAACGGAACCTGTATACTTTGTTGCGCGAGTAAATCAGTTGTAACATAGTTGGTGACAAATTCGTATTCCGGGTCATTAGGAATCTCTAATTGCACATCATTCGCTGTAATTAAACCGTGATTGGTAAGGGTAGCATTGAACGCGTAGATTTCACTACCCGAAAGTTGTGGCATTTTCGATGGCATTTCAACGGTAATGACAGGCACTGGAACGTGTGTTTCATATTCTGCCGTAAGTGTAATATCATACTGATCCTGTATAGCAGTGGGCACAACCTTCCAGTTAAAGGTGATGGCCTGGTAATTCAGGAAGGCAGTTACTTCTGCTGTATCAGCAGGGTTGATAGATACAATACCAGTGTAAGGTTGATGTTTCTCTTTTTCTACTACGATCCGATGTTGCCCCTGTGGAATATTTCCGGCAATCAATATGCCATCGGCGCCGGTAACGCCCTGGACATAAACCTCACCGGTATAATAATTGGTAATTTTTACAGCGGCGCCGGCCACATTGGGCGCACCTTCCGTAAAATAAGTGAACTGGTCGGTTGCAATTACTTTTACCATACCACTTACCTCTGACACTTTTTCAATGCTGAAAGGTAGTGAGAGCGAGTTGCCATTCTGTGCGTGAGCTACCAGGTTGCCGGTAACAGGATACTCAAACGGCAGTTCATCGGTCCCTGAGAATTTCAAAATCACCAATGCGGTATCGCCGGTACCCAATGCAGGGAGGGTTACGGGTGTTACCGCTTTCAGCCAGCTTACCTGGGGTAGGTTAATGCTTACAGCCCCGGTTGTACCGGCGCCTTTGTTGATAAGCCTGAAGGTGAATTCCCTTTCCGTACCTCCCGATACTTTTACATCAATTTTGCTTACATCCGCTGCCAGGTAGGCCTGCTGCGCCTGGCAGAAATAGAATATATTCACCGGCTGCACATTGCCTTCGCCGGCTATTGCCTGCATGTTGGCTGTTTCATAATTGGTGCCTGCGGATAATACGCTGCCCCTGACAGTGTATGCCAGGTTAACGGTAGCATTGCCGGCTATGCTTGCAATGGTATCAAATACGATCGTGGCGCCGATGGGCAGTTGCTGAGGCGCTATGCTGAAGTTGGTGAGGCTCCTGTTGCTCCTGTTCTGCACCGGTACAGTGCCACTCAGTGTATCGCCCAAATGCACCAGGAATTTCATATTCTTCCCTTCATTGATCAAAACGCCGAGGATATCAAAGTTATCCTGCTCTTCCGTTTTATTCATACCGGGATAGCTGGCGCCCACGGTATAATGTCCCGCCTCGTTAGCCAACGGTGTAAATGTGGCTGAATATTGCCCGCTGTTGTTAGTGGTAGCGGTAACAGTCCTGCGCAGTCCGTTGGTTATTATATATACATCCACGTCTTTGTTAACAGCAGGACTGCCGTTGCTGCGGATGGCTGTACCGGTTACCGGTACAGCTGTGTTGATCATATAATAAGGCTGCGCTACGCTGGCCGTGGCGGTGTAATCAGGCAATATGCTGACAGCGGTCGCTACAGAAGTATTATTGGTGAGCAGCAGCTCTGTAATGTTATTATCTGCATTTATTTTGAAGATCAGTTGATGATCTCCCGGCAGATCGGGCGCTGTTATGGCATTGGGCGCCTGCAGGGTTTCGCCCGCAGCAATGGAACGGGATACGGTTGATTTGATGATCAGGCTGTCTGTATCATCCAGTATCTCGTCTTTGGAAAGATAGCCATACAGCGCTACGCCTGCAGGCGCGGCAGACTGCCCGGAATTTTTTACCGATACGGTGTATTCCAGTAAAGCGCCGGCTTGAATGCTGCTGTTTTTGAGCATTACGGAGGGCAGCTCCAGGTCGGGGCGGTTAAGATCACTTACTACCGCCCATACCGATGTGGTGGCAAACCCGGTGGCTGTTGCGGTAAAATATACCTGTTGATTGCCGTCGGTAACGCCATCGCTGATAGTGGCTACCGGCACCTCCACAAACTGCTGTCCTGCAGGTATGGTTACCGTTGCAGGAACCATTGCTTCTGTTTCGTCGGACGAGGTAAGCCTTACCGTTAGCGGTTGACTGAGCGTTGCATCGTTGTGCCCCACTCTCAGCATACCGGCTTCTGCCAAACCTTCGGGCAGGGTGAGCGATGACATGCTTAGTATTAATGATTTGCCATCGTTATCGCTTACCTTCAATGAAGCCTCAACAGAACCGGCGGTAGAAGGCGGCGCGGTACATCCGCAGGAGCTGACGAATACTGATGCGGTAATGATCACTTCACGCTCTCCGTCAACAATCGTATTGTCTATCACTCCGATATCAAACGACTTTTCATTTTCATTTGCCGCCAGGGTAATGGATGCCGGTAAGATCAGCGTATTGGTAATGCCTGCCGAAAGATTAGCAGTAAAGGCAATAGCGTTGCCGCCCGCGGCTCTGCGCAGGGTAGCCTTAGTGGCATAATAACCGGCGCCTTCTGAAATGACAGGCGTTCCAATTACCAGTTCCAGCCCGGGTATATCATCGTCTGTAACGGTTATTGATGCGGAAGCCGGCTCATGACCTGCCGCGCCTGCCGTAATGGTAATGGTTTCGTCTAACTGGGGTATATTGTTATCTGCCACCGCTATATTAACGTCTGCATAGCTGCTGCCGGCCGCTATGGTAACGGATGCCGGCACCGGCAGCCGGGTTGCGCCCGACGAAGTGAGGTATACCGTAACCGGTGCGGCGCTGTTGGTAAGATTGGTTGATACCCGGAAGCTGACCTGTTGCCCTTCCTGTATATGATCGGGCATACGGGTAATGGAAAGAGACGGGTTATCATTATCAATGATCACCACCGGGATCGCCATCAGCGGCATACCTGTTGCCCTTGCCGCAATGGTATCTTTAAAGGGACCTTCTATAGCATTATTTTCCAAAGCCTGCACATTAAATGTGGCGCCTGCCTGGCCGGCGGGTATGGTTACGGAAGCAGGTATGGAAAACCTTGACGGGTTTTTCACCGAGAGGTTAACTACAAGACTGGCAGTATATGGTGCCGGCCTGGTGATGGTGATATCTATTCCCCGGCTATCGCCCTCTGTTAATTCACTGCCTGTTGATGAAAAGTTCATTCCTCCAAGATCGTCTACCAGCCCGTTACAATCATTGTCTTTGCCATCGGCTGTTTCTGTGGCGCCGGGGTTGATGGAAGCATCATTGTCGTTGCAGTCGCCGCTGTTGGCAACATAGCCTGTAGGCCGCTCGCATGCCTGTATGGTGGTTCCGGCATCGCCGTATCCGTCGCCATCGGCATCCCGGTACCAGGTAGTACCCACGCCTTCATCAATTTGCCCGTTGCAGTTATTGTCAATGCCATCGCAAATTTCTGCTGCGCCCGGGTGAACGGCGGCATTGTTATCATTACAGTCTGCACCCAGGGTAGTTTCTTTGTATCCTGCCGGCATGTCGGCTCCGTAGCAAACCGTTTCCTTTCCGTTATCATAGCCATCGCCGTCTTTATCAATATACAGTTCGACAGACTGCCATTTGGTGGCATCATTGGGAGCGCAGTCTTCACTGTCGGGCACACCATCCCCATCCGTGTCTGTGGGGCTGCATGCATCGTCGTGGCCGTCGCAGTTTTCATCTATGCCGTTACCGCATATTTCCGTGGCGCCGGGGTGGATGGAGGCATCATTGTCGTTGCAATCTGATCCCTTGCTGGTTTCAATATAGCCTGAAGGAATATCGTTGCCATAACAAACGGTAGCTTTCCCGTTATCATACCCATCACCGTCCTTATCAATGAAAAACTCAGCCGAGCGCCATTTGCCGGCATCGTCGGGATCACAATCTTCTGAATCCGGTACACCATCTCCGTCTGTATCCAACCCTTTCAGGCAGTCAATACTGGAATTTACCCAAATTGAACTGTTCTGCAGTTCCCCGCTATAACTGCCTTTACTATCGTATGTAACTGCACCTTCTCCCTCATTAAATTGAAAATAGGCAAGCAGGTTGTTGAATTCTGAAGCCCGGAGGCTTTCACATTTACGCTGTACAATATCGGATTCATTAAGCGCTATACCTTGCCATATACGAACTTCATCTACTTCTCCTATAAAATCACCACATAAACCCCGGCTCATGACTGTAGGATAACCGTTGGATAAATTGGTAATACCACTTGTAGTCGTGGTTGCTACCAATGCACCATCTATATACAAACTTAGCAAAGTCCCCTTTCTTGTGCATGCTATGTGGTGCCATATATTGTCATTGTAAGTCAGCGGACTGGTCACTGTGTAATAATTCCCCCCACCAGCTTCACTCATTTCAAAAAATGCATGACCGTTATGGATGGCAACACTCCAAAAATTATCATAAGCACATGCACTTCTTTTATCAAGTATGGCTGCATTATGCAATGATTGACCTGTTCTGAACCAAAGTTCTATTGAAAAATCATCGGTTCCAAAATTCCCCAGTTCATTACTGAAAGTAACCCTACTAACCGAGCTGGCTTCATTAAATCTTACTGCCGTGCCACTGGCTTGAAATGTTTGGTGCATATCATCATTCTTGTTGCCGCCGGATAGGGCATACACGAACAGTTGTGCAAACAGTAAAAGTGTAAAAATCAGATACCTCATTTTGCAAGTTTTAGCGGTATATTTAAATAGCTGCACAGTTTAGGATCAAACGATTGCACCCACAGCATTTCCTTTTGCGTGCGGGCGCACCGCCTGAACATGAGTAAAAAAATATTGGATCTTTGCTCTTCTATTGCTTTGTTCACAAGTGTAACATGATATTGCTTTGTGCCGTTCAACCGGCATAAGGCTTTTTCCTTTTCCAGCATCTGCCAGGCATGTAATATGGATGACGATAAGATCATCATACACCATTCACCTTCAGATGGCTCTGTTATCCGCGTAAAGCCGGATCCGATGATCAATTCCATTCCTGATGATTGAACGGTACGGGCTACTGCAGGAGATTCAAAAGATAAATTGGTCGAATTAAAAGCAGGCGGTGAAGTTATGCAATCGGCCAGGCGCTGCAAATAGCACTTTTGTTGTATTTTTTGGGGGTGAGGGGCGGTAGACTGTGAGCCATGGGCAGTCGGCTGTGAACTATGGGTGGTCAGGTTGCAAGTTTCAGGTCACAGGTTGCAGGGGTTTTATACCCCATACCTTACACCCTACACCTGCGGCACAGCTTTGAGCGGTGGGCCTTCGGGTTGCAGATCACAGGTTTCAGAGGTGCAGGATACAAGTCAGTATTGTCCGGTTAAATATAAATGGAGGTCGGCCTCGGAAAAGTGGTGTTAAGAAAATTGGCTTGGACGGCGTTAAAAGAAAAACGTTATATACTACAGTTGGATAATGTAATTAGCTCAAAAGTCGCACCACTACCGGGCTTGATCTACTGCCGGAACTTGTTTTTCTTAGCCGGGAAAGACAATTTTTAGCCATTTTTCCGAAGCCTTGATTTTTTGCTCCACTTTTTTATCAAGAAAAAAGTGGAATATTCAATGGTAAGTAGGTCATACTGTAAGCTTTAATGAAGTTCAGTACAGGGCTGGCCTTGGTCGTTTCGGTTAACATTTTAACCGGACACCAATAGATACAAGTTTATAGTTCGGTAGTTTATAGTTTGTAGTTGGGGAAATATTTTATCCTTCGGATTTCACCCCGCACATGCGGGGTTACGGTTACGGATTTGACACCCGCTTGCCGGTAGGCAAGTTTATTTGGTTCTTGCGATTGGGCTTCTTGGTACTCACCTCCCGTTTCTCGCCCGCCTGCCGGACGGGCAGCGTTCGCAACGGAGCAGCGGCGCAAAGGACGGTATCGTATGCAAATTACTGGTCTGTTTCCTTTTCGGATTCAGCGCTTCGGGCTTTATTCAAAGGAGTCTTATAGCTATAAGGCAGGATATATCGTCTCCTCTCTCTTCTCACCTGACACCTGATACCTCATCTCACAGCCCTCAGTCCCTGTGCCAAAAAAAATGCCCTTTCGGTCTGGTCGCCGAAAAGGGAGGGTGATTCAGGCGGTTGTTTTTCTCATTTGCTTCTTTGCCCTATAATACTCGTACCGCACCTGCATATTTAGAAAGAAAAGTGCATTGATGCCAAGGGCGCTT
>JACFNM010000720.1 GCA_019454915.1 Chitinophagaceae bacterium | reverse complement strand
TTGCAGAGAAAGAAAATGTCCTTTCTGTTTGAGCCGGTTATGGATATCTTCAATGGATTTAAACCACGCCAGCCGCGAGTCATGGACGAATCATGAATATGATGAGCTTCATCATTAATAACGACAATCTCATCAATCTCGCGGACAATCACGCCAAGATCAACCTTTGAATCGGTAGTTTTACCGGACGGACGCTTGCCGAGAAAATAATCCTCAAGATTTTCGTCTTCAAAACTCGGTTCAATATCATTTCCGGCATAGACGCGGTGAATGTTGGTCAGAAAGAGGTTGCCTGATTTACGAATAATAGAAACATCATCCTGGATATGCAGGGTCATCTGGAAATCATCCTGCCAGTTCTGCCCTTCGTAGCCGTTGTCGGGCAACAGAGGATCATTCCAGAAGATTTTTAAGCCGTCAAAGTCGGCACGCAGGCGGTCAAGGACAATGATGTTTGGGGCAATGACAAGAAAGTTGGTGGAAAGTTTTGAATATGCTTCGTAGAGTTTATGGAAATAGCACCATGTTATTATGAGACTCATAACCTTGGTCTTCCCGCTTCCGGTCGCCATTTTTATCACAAGGCGGAGCCATTCCTCATCGAACATGCCGGTCGATACCGCACCGGAGGAGTCATAGCGGATCAGGTCATACTTATCTTTGACCTTGGCGACTTCGTAGAGGTAAATGACGGTCTCGATGGCTTCCCGCTGGGCAAAGTAATACCGGAATTCAACCATCATCCCGTCAGCCCCGGGAAGTATATGCTCCGTGTGAAACCACCACGAAAGCAGGGCTTTAGATGTTGCAGAAGCCCCTTCATAATAATTGTCTCGCCATGCTTTAACTTCTTTGCGAATTTTGGAAACGAGAGGCGGCAGCAGCTTTTCGTAGCTTGTCTCTCGCAAGGTTTCATCCGCCGGAAACCAGCGATATTCCGGATTGAGTATTTCGTATGGGGATGTGGGGAAAGAAGGATGAATTGCCATTAATCATCTCTCCGGGTTAACCGCGAATACACGCGAATGGACGCTAATAAAAAATATTCGTATTCGCGTTCATTAGCGTTCATTAGCGGTTCCTTTTGTATTTGCATATCTTTTCCATTCAAGTTTTTTACCGCCGAAGTTTACAATTAGTC
>JACFNM010000719.1 GCA_019454915.1 Chitinophagaceae bacterium | reverse complement strand
AATGGATTAAGCGTATACCGTTTTGCTGGTTTATCCTCCTGTTTTTGGCGACAACTGCCAACAACAGCCAGGCACAAACCAGCAGGAAATTCACCATTACCGGCACGGTAAAAGCTGCAGAAACTGAAGCGCCACTTGACTTCGCCACAGTTCAGTTGTTTCAGTCTCCGGGGCGTTCGCTCCTTTCCTCTACCACCACTAATGAGGCAGGTAAATTTACCTTAGAAGCTACTTCCGGAGTTTATTATATCAAAATTGACTTTATCGGGTATGAATCTTTCGAAAGTCCATTGATTAATTTGTCTCCCGAACATCCACAAATGAATATGGGCACTATCCAATTGGATTTGTCGTCCAAAATACTCGAAGAAGTATTTATACGGCCCGAGAAAAGTACGATGGAGATGAAGTTAGATAAAAAGATATTCAACGTGGGGAAAGATTTAGCCAACAGCGGTGGTACGGCAGCGGATATTTTAAGCAATATCCCATCGGTAGCCGTAGATGTGGAAGGAAACGTTAGTTTGCGTGGGACCAGCAGTGTCAGTATCCTGATTGACGGCAAGCCTTCGGGGTTGGTTAGCATCAAGGGAGGAAGCGGGTTGCAGCAGCTACAAGGTAATATGATTGACCGGATAGAAATTATTACTAACCCTTCCGCACGCTATGAGGCAGAGGGTATGGGTGGCATTATCAATATCATTTTAAAAAAAGAAAGAAAAGAAGGATTCAACGGCTCTTTCGACGTTATAGCAGGTTATCCTGAAAACTTTGGCGTAGCAGCAAACGTGAATTATCGCCATAAGAGTTTTAATTTCTTTGTTAACTATTCCACTTCCTACCGAAACGCACCGGGAATGAATACATTGTACCAGGAACTGTATAGAAATGACAGCACTTTCATTTCTACCAAAAACATGGAACATCACCTGAAAGGGATGTATAACAATGCAAGAGCAGGATTGGATTATTTTTTTGATGAAAAAAACATCCTGACAGCCGCTTATACCTACCGCATCAGCAAAGGGAAAAGATTTTCCGATATTTATTATCATGATTATGTTTCCACCCTGCACAATCTCGCCGGCATCACGTACCGCACCCAGGATGAAACGGAAACCGAGCCAAACTCAGAATACGC
>JACFNM010000161.1 GCA_019454915.1 Chitinophagaceae bacterium | reverse complement strand
CATTGAATTGCCCGGATATTTTATCGGGTTTTAAGGCCCAACGAATTTCAAAAATAACCTCCTGTAACGGAGCTTTAGGCAATTTCGACATATTGTAAATATACTATATTGAAGGCTTTATTAAAATTTATCATGTCTGAATTAACAGTTTAAAAGCACAATTGTAACAAAATTAAGGAGTTTTGGTTTCCTGATGTATCTTCCCCCTTTATTTGAATGTGCACGTTCGTCACCTCCCTCTCCTTTTTCTTCATGGTGATTTTGTATCACGACTTCTTGCTAAATTCAAAAACGAGAACCCGAAATACAACATTCTGTCGTTAAAAACCTTAAAAGAATTACAATAAAGAACCCGGCTCCTGTGGCGGCCGTATCGGTTAATGCGTATCAGCATTATACTGCGTTGCACTAATACCGTTTAGGTCCCATACTATCTTACCTTCACGAATGGTCATTTCTGCCACAAATTTTCTGGTGCCCTTTATCTTATTATTACCCGCGTCAATAAATCCGAATTGCCCCCGGGTTAATCCAACAACTGCAATATCGGCTACTGAGCTTTCACTCAAATTGCCTAAGTCCTCGCGGTGAATAGACCTTGCCGGATACCAGGTGGCTCTGGTGATCACATCAGAAAGGCTCATGCCCATGTTGAGATATTTTGACATCACATTCAGCATATCCTTCATGCCGGCATTCATACTGAACCGATGAAAGTCCGTGCCAAAGGAGTTGGGCAGGAGACCCTGCCTGAGTGCCGGAATCGCCTGGCTGAACCAGAAACCCGCTCCACCATGGCCAACATCAAAAAGAACGCCTCTGTTACGCGCCTCAAGAACAAAAGGTCTCACTTTGCCATTTTCATCTACCACCGGCATCCTTTCCGAAACTTTTTCATAAGCATGGGTAATGATGTCTCCCGGCCGCATGTGGTTTAGCTGACCTTCCAACGAAAATTTGGGTAAATGACATTCTACAAGAATAGGCACGCCGACAGCATTGGCTGCTTCCCTGGCCTTGTCAAAAATAGTCCAGTCGTCTCCGTCATAATGCCCGATACAGATTCCTACAATATGTTCAGGATATTTACGGATAGTTTCTGAGATATTTTTGGGATTGAGTTTTGTCAAATCTCTTGCTGCTGCATTTCCTGCACTAAATCCCGAATCGGCTACCTCCAGAAAAGCCAGTACACGCGTTCGTGACCGGTCAATGACGTGCTTCTTAAATAGGGCGAAGTTAGTCCAGCCCGAGGTGCCGGCATCCACCATAGTAGTGACTCCCGACTTAAAACTGAAATCATCAGGAGAAACACTGTTGAATCCGTCGGCGAACCCGTCATTGCTACCCACGAATACGTGAGAATGTATATCAATAAATCCCGGTGTCACAAACAATCCTTCTACCTGCAGTACCTTCCTGGCGTCAGTTTCCGGAATATCTGCAGCCACTTTAGCTATGGTCTTGCCCGAGATCGCTACATCCATTTTTTTGTCTATGTTGTTCTTCGGGTCAATGACGTATCCTCCTTTCAACAGCATATCATAGGGCTGTGCCTGTAATAAGCCGCCAAGGAGGAGAAGAAGAAAAATGAATGATGATTTTTTAGAAAAAATACTGCTGCCCCGCGTCGTTGATTCGATTGTTGAAAAGAAATATAGCAGACGGTTATAGCTCATCGTAATCAGGATTTCTTTTTTAAACAGGCAATGATACTCCGCTTCTATTTATAGCCCTCCGGCTTTTCGTATAGCTGAGCGCTGATTCCATTCAAATCCCATACAATTCTACCCGCACGGATAGTCAACTCAGCTTCCAGCTTTTGTGTACCCTTTACTTTCAGTCTTCTGACGTCTAAGAATCCAAAATCTCCTTTTCTCAGGTTGAATACAGCAACATCAGCTTCAGATCCCACGGAAAGACTACCGAGGTCCTGCCTCTTTATCACCGTGGCAGGATTCCAGGTTGCCCTTAATATCACTTCCTTAAGAGGCATACCCATATTCAGAAATTTAGACATCAGATTCGCCATGTCTTTAAAACCGCCGTTCATACTTTGCGTGTGTAAATCAGAACTGATGACATTGGGCCAGAAGCCCTGTTGCATCGCCGGAATAGCCTGCCTCCACGAAAACGCACCACCACCGTGTCCCACGTCAAAGATGATACCTCTTTTCTGAGCCGCAAATACGAAAGGCTTTACTTTGCCGTCATTGCCTACTATTGACTCCCGGTCTCCTGAATCCAGGTGCGAGAAAGTGTGTGTGAAAATATCTCCCGGGCG
This sequence comes from Chitinophagaceae bacterium, assembly GCA_019454915.1. GTDB lineage: Bacteria > Bacteroidota > Bacteroidia > Chitinophagales > Chitinophagaceae > Agriterribacter. Next base: position 6,899 of record JACFNM010000161.1, on the reverse strand, counting down.
AAGATGTATCATATAAAGTTCTTCAATGGAAAGAGCCGGACGATGCTCTCCGAAATCTACCATTACCGGAACATCGGCCAGTCTTCCGGATTCTACTGCTTTATCTACCTGTGTGAAATCTCCCCAGTAATGAGGTGACTTGATTCCCACGATAAGTTTAGGAAACATCCGCGTGATCATCAACGCATTCATAGTCGGATTCATGTCTTCGACGTTCTGTTCTTCATAACGTCCCACCATACCTGCTCCAACCACATTCAGGAAAGCCAGCACCCTGGTTTGAGATCTGTCTATTGTCTGTTGCTTAAAGAGTCTGAAATTTCTCCAGCCTGAGGAGCCTGCATCCACCATAGTTGTCACTCCCGCCCTGAAGCTAAATGCATCAGGCTGCACACTGGTATGACCATTGGCGATATACGCGTCCGGATCCGTACCATAAAAAACATGTACGTGCATATCAATGATGCCGGGCGTAACGTACAATCCGGTTACGTCTATTACTTTTTTTGCGTCATTGACGGAGATGTCAGGCGCTACCTGAGCGATCTTATTGTCTTTAATGGCCACATCCATTTTTGAGTCTATGTTATTCTTAGGATCGATGACGTGACCTCCCTTTAATAAAATATCAACAGACTGAGCCTCTGACAAAAATGGAAAGAGCAACAGGAAAACGAGGCGAAGTAACAGATCGAATCTTAACATGCGACAGACGTTGGAATTGTTAAAAAAATTAATTGCTTCTGAATCTGACTGCATTTAAATGCAGATGAGCGCCTGGATTTTTTATAACTAATGAATAATATAAAAAAATCAGGTAGCTAATGGTGGACCTCCGGGAACATTGATTTTCCTCCTGTCTGCTTTCTTCTTGTTCTTTTTAGCCGTAAACTTAGCCGTTCCATATTCCACCATATAAACCGATCCGGTAATCTGATCGCCACTGAGTGCGCCGGTATATAAAAAGGTGACGTGATCTCCGGGGATGGCCGTTGTCGTTCTTATTTTAACCTGATCTCCTTCAATCGTTCCGTTCATACTTCTGGTCTGGGACAATTCCCCTGTATGCGAACCCTGCAGCCAGTTATCTTCCTGTTCCAGTATCCAGGAATATTGACTTTTACTACTGTAAAACGCTATTTCTATATCCCATTTTCCTGCAATCGAGGCAGCAGGTGCAGCCATCGTTTTGGAGCGGGGACTTCTTTTACGGGAGAGAACTTCGGCTATTCTGTCTGCAACAATCTTATCTTCACCCGGCTGCATTTGACCTGCAGTTATTCTGATAGAGGTCATATCATCTTTATTGCCCCACCCGGCTGCAAGAGCAATACGTGGTTTATTTCTTCCCAATTCTTCGGCTACTTCCTCTCCGGTGATATGCAATTTATCCGGATCCCACATCACCAGCAACACAGGGCTATGGTTATCATACCCTTCCGGTTCATGCACTCTGGTTGTAACGCCGTTAATCTTCGTCACTTTTTGGGAAATTGTATCCAGGTAAGACAGCCAGGTTTTCCACTGCGCTTTGTGATCATGCGAAATCCAGGCTTCTACGGCAGCCAGCGCTCCCATCATTTCTTCCCTTCCCACTTTGTTATCTCTTCCCGGTCCATGATGTGGAGAACTTGCCTGCCACGCGGATTGTAAAAGATCTTTCTGTCCGAGCAGTATTCCTGCACATTGAGGGCCACAAAGCGCTTTACCGCCACTATATGCTACAACGGTAGCCCCATTTTGCAGGTGAATATTAGGAACAGTAAGATCTTCGGCTGCCGCATCCACCAACAGGGGAACATTTTTTGCCTTAGCTACTTTGGCAATGGCGCTAACGGTAAAAGGCTCCCTGCTTCCAGACAGCACATAGATCATAGCAGTCTGCGGATTGATTGCCTGTTCCAACTCGTTCATTGTTCTCACGTCTATAACTTTAACTCCTATGTTCCGAATCGCATGATCATAGGCATTTCTTGAAGTAACCGGAATTACTACTTCTGTTTTATCAAAACCGGTGAGATCCGGAATGCGAATCAGTTTTTCCGGGTTTCCTCCCGTTACACATGCAGCCGTAACATGCTTTAAGCCCGCTGCACAACCGGCGGAAACCATTCCCCATTCAGCGCCTGTCAACTGAGCCATACGTCTCCCGATGCCTTCAGCCAATTCATCATATTGGATGAAGTTCTTTGAGGCAGCCTCCATTGCTGCCCGGACCGGAGGGCGTTCTAAAGATCCTCCAATGATGGTAAACGTGCCCATACAGTTAATGACCGGCTCCACTCCAATAGATCGAAAGATATTTGGTTCAACCTTTTTTCCCTCCGTAATATCGTTTGTCGGCGCGCCCACAACCGATTTAAAGGGCAGTACACCGTCTGCCAATGGCAATAGTGTCATCGCTTTAATAACATTTCTACGTTTCATATGGCTTTTTCTTTTTGAAATGATTTAAAATTTATCTGTTAGTAATACACTTATCTTTTTTGAAATTTACATTTAATTTTTCAGACTACTTTTTCTTTACAGGAACTAAGCGAACCATAAGTCCGGTATCTTCCGTAATCAAATAGAGAAAATCATCCGGAGCATATTTCACATCTCTTACCCTGCCTATATTCCCCAGAAGCTCTTCTTCTTGAACTACTTTTTTATCCCTTAGCACTGCGCGATACAGAAAAGGTTCAGTTTTTCGTAAAGCACCGACAAATAAATTGCCATTCCAGTCAGGATACCGCTTGCCATACACAAAACAAAGATCAGAAGGAGCTATAACCATATGATGCACCGGCGTTTCCACGTCTGCACGTATAGAATCCTTAGTTATGGGTTTGCCATTGTATTCCAGACTAAATGTAACTTCAGGCCAACCATAATTGGCGCCCGGTTTAATAATATTGATTTCATCACCTCCTAATTCGCCAAACTCAGAAGACCAGATAGCTTTCGTGTGGGGATCATATATCAGACCTTCATGTACGCGATGACCATAAGAATAAATTTCAGGTAATGCTCCTGCACGATGAACAAAAGGGTTGTCAGCAGGGATACTTCCATCTTTGTTGAGTCGCATGGTTTTACCTGCCGGGTTGGATAAATCCTGAGCATTCTTTCTCGCCCCTCTGATACCTACGGTAAAATAAAGAAATCCCTTTTCGTCAAAAGTAATCTTACTGCCATACCAAAATCCGTCTTCCCTGAATGGACCTGCTTTATACAGAATCCTGGTATCCGTCAGGCTGTCTCCGCTGAGTTTACCTCGCATGAGTACTGTATAGCCACCTTCAGGCTTTGCCGGCTGTATATAATACGAGAGATATAACAGATGATTTTTGGGAAAATCGGGATCTGGTTTTATATCCCTTAATTCTTTGGGGATATCGCCTATTATCGGACTGTCGGCTAATTTGCCATTTTTTACCTCAAGTAATTTCCCGGACCTCTCCGGAATCAGAACTATACCGTCGGGCAGGAAAGCCATGCTCCATGGCATGTTAAGACCAGTTAACACTGTATCAACTGTAAACAGTTGCGCTTCAGACTGAATAACGTTCAGCGGTTTTTCAGGCAGAGGAAAATAAGAACTGCTCAAGCCCTCTTCAATCTTATAGTCGGAAGCAGGTAAGGTATTCTTAAAAGTGGCTGCATTTTCTTTATTAATTATTGAATCTGCGAGGAGCCGAATATAGGATACCAGTTGCCATCTTTGTTTATCCGTTAAGGTCTCTTTAAATCCAGGCATTTCTCCTCTCCCTTCTGTAATCTTCCAAAACAGAGCGCCATCTTTCTCTTCTGCAATTCTCTTATCATGAAAATTTGCCGGAGGTCTTTTAAAGGTCATTCCCGGCGCCCCATCTCCAAAACCCTGCCTACCATGGCAAGTGGCGCAGAATGTATTGTATACCTGTTTCCCTTCCGTTAATGCAGTAGAAGTATGTGACCCCCAAACCCTGGTATCATACGCGTTTGTTCTGTTTGGGTTTTTTAACGTGTCGGACCATGCGGGAGCCGTCCAGCCATCTAAGCCGGCATTTCTCTTATCCCCTCTCCGAAGAACCATCCAGAGAAGAACTCCCAACAAGATTGCGAATAACAGATATATGATTAACTTATTTCGCACGCGGATCTTTTTAACCGGTATTTTGCAGTAGACTTTCTTAATTGTTTTGCAGTTCAACTGCAAAATTTGGGTTTAACCAGGCGCTCCCCATCGGCTTATAAATCTAAAGAAAAAAATGTATTACCGGAACAAAACCGGAAAAAGAAAACAAGTTCAGGTCAGGAAATTCACTGTTTAAGCCCCATATACCCCCGTTCCTGAGTCACATGATGTATTTATAATCAGAAAGATATAAAAATTCATATTATAGCTTTACCGGCATCCCGCTCTGTAAAGACTTTTGGGCTGCATACGCCAGGGTTGTGGCAGCCATAATGTCTTCATGACTAACAGGCAGAGGTAGCCCGGATTGAATGGCTTCTGTAAATAATTGCATCTCCTTAAGATAAGACCGCTCAAAGCGCGCCATAAAATTATTTAATGGCAATGCTTTATGGATGCCATTTTTATCGTACAGTATATTCTGATGATACAGATTGTTATCTACCAATATCATCCCTTCATCACCAAAGATTTCCAGTCGTTGGTCATAACCATACACCGCTTTACGACTGTTATCAATGACTGCATAACTGCCATCTTCAAACGTAAGGGTAATCAGTGCCGTGTCAATGTCGCCTGCTTCTTCCACTGACTTGTCCATAAACACCAGTCCTTTCGCATATATTTCCACAATTTTTTTATTCATGATAAAGCGCGCCATATCCAAATCATGAATAGAAAAATCCATAAACATACCTCCGGAAGTTTTTATAAACTCAATGGACGGGATGGTCGGATCGCGATTGGTGATTTTGATAATTTGTATCCTGCCGATTTTACCGGCAGCGACTGATTGTTGAGCTTGCATAAAATCCGGATCGAATCTCCTGTTAAAACCCAGCATTAATTTCACTCCTGCAGATGCTGCTTTATTTAATAGTTCTTCCGTTACTTCTAATGATAAATCCAAAGGTTTTTCGCAGAAAATATGTTTGCGGTAGTGAATTGCTTTTTCAACCAATGGTTTGTGCGTGCTGGTCGGTGTAGTGATCACTACAACATCAATCCTGGGATTCTCCAATATTTTTTGTGCATCATTGAAGAATGGGATTTCTCCAAATTCATTATTAAAATCTTCCTTACGGCAAACTAAATCCGCAACAGCGGCAACGTTCACTCCTTTAACCTGGCTGATAAGATGTCTGAGGTGAGTCCTCCCCATCCTTCCCAGACCAATGAGTCCGATTTGCAAAGACTTTTTCTTATTCATCATGATAACAGTGAACCGGCTTAAACAGATTTAACTAAGGGGTTAAATATGGATTTCCTTATCTTATTATTTCGTCCGGAAAAGGTGCTGCCTGACCGGTTGATTTAATGACCGGCATCTGAGCGCCCCTCGCTTTCATCGTAGTGCCGAGGATAGTCGCCAGCTTTTTAACAGTCTCTTTGTTTTGACCTGCAAGGTCGTACGCTTCCCGTATATCTTTTGAAAGGTCGTATAGTTCCAGAGTCTGGTGACGAATACTATATACTAACTTCCATTTTCCATAACGGAGAGCGCTGTAATAATTGAGTCCGAGATTTCCAGCCGATGGATTAGGTATCCACTTATTGGGATAGTGAAATACCAACGGTCTGTCTTTTTCGTGGACTCCTTTCAGCAACGGCACAAAACTAACACCGTCAATGGTCTGGATAATCCGGGGATTTTTGACTCCGGCCATTTCAAGAAGACTCGGATAGAAATCTTCTATTATTACAGGAGTCTTAATAATACTGTTTGACTTTGTTACTCCCGGCCACTTCACTATCATGGGTTCCCGGATACCTCCTTCATAAACTGAACCCTTGCCGGATCTTAAAGGATAGTTGTGGGTATTGACCGGTCCGCCACGCTGGTGATGATCCAATCCTCCATTATCACTCATGAATATAATAATCGTGTTTTTATCGATGCCCTTCTCCTCTAAATAATTCATCAGGTCTCCCAGACTCTTGTCCATGCCTTCAATAAGACCGGCATATTTAGCTTCGATACTATCCAGTCCGGCATCATAATACTTCTGAACAAATCGCGGATCCGCCATAAGAGGTGTATGAAGCGCATAATGTCCCAGATTCAAAAAGAAAGGCTCTTTTCTGCTAATCGGTATTTCCAGCGCTTTGATAGCTTCCAGCGTCAGCGCTTCTGACAGAAAGGTACCGGTATGATAATATTGCTCCAGATCTGGCACAGCCTGTGGCAGCGACTTCCCCGGCATGTTGCCGTATTGTTCCTCAGAAAGATAACTTTGAGGATGTCCACCCGCATGACCGGCAATGTTCACCATAAAACCAAAATTGTACGGATTGGCTCCCGGAGTACCCATAGAGCCCCAGTGCGCCTTTCCTACATGAATGGTATAATAGCCGGCATCGCGCAATAATTCAGGAAACGGGGTAGCATAAACTGTATGTTCTGTTTTGGAATCGTCACTCAGTCCATTGATATTCCAGTTGAGAGACTCAAAGTAATCATCCTTTTCGTCGGTATTTCTGTTTCGGTAGGGAGAAGTCCAGTTGGTGACATGAGTTCTTGTGGCATTCATTCCGGTAAGATAACTTACCCGTGATGGTGTACAGACCGGCTGGGCATAAGCATTGGTAAATTTTGCCCCCTCTCTTGCCAAACGTTCCATTGCCGGCGTATGGTACCGTTGATTAAGCGGCATCAGGCTATCGTAAAAGGGTACCGAAGTATCCATCCATCCCATATCATCCACCATAAATACGATAATATTCGGGCGGGGTTTCC
>JACFNM010000718.1 GCA_019454915.1 Chitinophagaceae bacterium | reverse complement strand
AGACTTTGACTCACCCGGCTGAATTATCAAAGCAGCTATTTCAAAAGGGTTATGAAGTAAATAAAATGTTTTCTTACCGTCCAGGTAAAGAAAAAGAATTCCTGAATGATGTTTACAAGATGACGGGACAGCTCACCGAACTGTGTCTTGACCTGATGAAGACAGAAGCCTGGGATTTTTTCATGGTGGTTTTCCGCGACACAGATGAGTTATCTCATTATTTTTGGAAATTTATGGATGCCAAACACCCCTTACACGTCCCCGGGCAGACGGAGTATCAGGACGCTATTTTATCGTATTACCAATTTGTCGATTCCGAGATGGCAAAATTGCTGGATCGTGTAGGTGACGACGTTACGGTGGTTGTTTTATCGGATCATGGGGAAGGCCCGCTTTATCGGGATGTTTTGTTAAATGAATGGCTGAAGCAGAAAGGTTACCTTGAGGTCAAATTATCCGGCGACACCCAGAAGCGGGGAAGACAATACCTGGCAAAAATAGGCATAACCCGAGCCAATATATCTGTGGCTTTGCGTAAGCTTAAATTAAGCAAGGTTGAAACGTGGATCAAGGACAAATTGGGCGACCGGATTAATATCCTGCCCAAGAACTCAAGGGCAGAGTTTCCAGAAGCGATTGATTGGTCAAAAACACAAGCATTCAGTTTTGGTTATCACGGGCAGATTTATATTAATAGGAATCTCCTGCCGAAAGATGAAAATGGCGAACCCCTCAAAAGCGCTTATGAGGCCCTGGTAAAGAAAATCATCCAGGATTTGTATCAGTTGCGCGATCCTGCAGATGGGAAACCAGTCGTAGACCATGCGTTTCAAAAAGATGAAATATACGCAGGCCCATATACCAATTGGGCGCCAGATATAACTGTCGTGATGCGCAATTTTTCTTATATCACCCGCCTGGGGTATGAATTTAGTTCTAAATCGGGGGAGATTTTTGCGCCCCCATCCACTTTTGAATCGGGCAGTCACCGGCAGGAAGGGCTGCTCATTATTTCTGGCTCAGAGGCGGAAAATCATCAGGGATATTTTGAAGAAGCGAACCTTGCCGATGTTATGCCGACCATCCTTTACCTATTAGGCTGTCCGGTGCCGCAAAAACTAGATGGAAAGACGCTAAAGAATTGG
>JACFNM010000160.1 GCA_019454915.1 Chitinophagaceae bacterium | reverse complement strand
CTATCTCCTTGCTAATGCGTTTCATCCGGCTTTGATGGACGATGATGTCTCGTCGAAGTTTTCTCTATTACCTGTAACCTTTTTGAACCTTACCTACTCTAATCAATTGGAGGATGTTGAGAATGCAGTTATATTATTGTATATGTTTATTAATCAACTTATTATGTAGGAATGATTTATCATAAACGATACACGGGCGACTTTTCGGCTTGTGTGGTAATTACAAGAGACGGGCGAGTTTTTACTTATTATTATATCTAACCGAATAGGACCGTTATTTCATGGAAAGCAATGCAAAACCAATTATGAGTTTATCTGAAACGTACACTGATTTGGAAGTGATTGATCGGATCCGGAACGGTGAAAAAGCGCTCTACGAAATTATAGTCAGGAGATACAATTCACAGTTGTACAAAGTGGGGCGGTCTTACAATTATGATCATGACGACACGCAGGATTTGATGCAGGACACCTACATTGATGCTTACAGAGGTCTGTCTCAGTTTGAAGGGAGATCAAGTTTTAAAACCTGGATAATCCGTATCATGATGAATAACTGCTACCGCAAAAAACAAAAATCAAGTTTTAAAAGCGAAATTATGCAGGACGCGAGTGAACAATCAACTCCCATGTTTGGCGACTACAACAACAGCACGGATAAGGTCGTTCATAACCGTGAGCTGGGTAAAGTAATAGAGAGGGCGTTGGAGAAGATTCCGCTGGATTACCGGATTGTATTCTCTCTCAGAGAAGCAAACGGACTGAATGTAATGGAAACAGCTAACCTGCTTGATATTAGTGAATCTAATGTGAAAGTAAGGCTGAACAGGGCGAAATCTATGTTGAGATCCGTGATTGAAAAAGAATATACTGCGGCAGAACTTTATGAATTTAATTTGGTGTATTGCGATGCTATGGTAGAAAGGGTAATGAACATTATTAAGGAATTATAAAATAAAACAGCATAAACAGATGGAAAGTATTCAGGAGATTATTAATGCAGACATTGAAAAAGAGCTTATTAATACACCACTTCGGGAAGATGCATTTGAACTTTCCGATTCAGAAAAGATAGAAAAAATACAGTACCATTTCAGGAAGATTATGGAAACACTCGGACTGGATCTGACCGATGACAGTCTGAACGGAACACCGAGGCGGGTTGCTAAAATGTTTGTAAAGGAGATGTTCAGCGGGTTGAACCCAAAAAACAAACCGTCTATCAGTCTTTTCGACAACAAATACGGTTATAGTAAAATGCTGGTTGAGAAAGACATTACGCTTTACTCCAATTGTGAACATCATTTTGTACCGATTATCGGTAAAGTACATGTTGCTTATTTTCCCCATGAGCAGGTGATAGGCTTATCCAAGATGAACCGGCTGGTACAATATTATGCAAAACGTCCTCAGGTGCAGGAACGGCTCACGGAACAAATTGCCGAAGGGCTAAAAGAGATATTACAACACGATGATGTGGCGGTGATGATTGAAGCAGATCATTTATGTGTTGCGGCCCGCGGAATAAAAGACACCAATAGCAAGACAGTAACCGTCCATTATTCAGGAAAGTTTGAGGGTAAATCGGTTCAACAGGAATTTCTGTCTTATATTCACTAAAAATTATTTTTGAAATGGCACATACGGTAAAAGTTAAATCTGTCAGACACGTTACGCATAATGTGTTGAGAATCATGCTTGAAAAACCAGAAGGGTTAACCTATATCCCAGGGCAGGCTGTTGATATTTCTATTCATAAGGAAGGTTGGGAAAAAGAAATAAGGACCTTTACCTTTACCTCTTTGCAGGATGATGACTATGTGGAGGTCACTATTAAGACTTACCCGTCTCATAACGGGGTCACCAACCAGTTGTTATCGCTTAAGAGTGGCGACCAGATAACCTTATATGATGTATATGGAGATATTCATTATAAGGGAGAGGGAATCTTTATTGCCGGCGGCGCCGGTATTACTCCTTTTATCGCTATATTGAAAAAGCTGGAAAGCGAGAATAAGATTGGTAATAATAAATTAATATTTGCCAACAGGGCTAAAGAAGACATTATTGACGAGGAGAAATTCAGGCATTTATTAGGGAAAAACTTTATCAATGTTTTATCCGGAGAGAAAGTAGCCGGGTATGAACATGGATTTATCACTGCCGAACTGATAAAAAGCCAGACTGACGGCGAAGGAAAATATTATTATCTCTGTGGCCCGCCACCGATGATGGACGCAGTGGAGAAGGAACTGGCTTCCTTAGGTGTCGCGGAAGACCACATCGTAAAAGAAGGTTTCTAAAAATACAATATTATTTTTCCCATAAAGTTTCTGGACTCCATAAGCGCATGCGCTTCAGAGGCTTTTTCAACAGGGAAACGGTATCGGACCAGGGTTTGAAAACGCTTATTTTCCAAAAGAGGATAGGCGTTTTTTAATATGTCTTTTGCGAGCGCGGATTTGAATTCTTTCGTTCGTGAGCGGAGCGTACTTCCGGTGATATGAAGTCTCTTGGTCATCAGCTTAAGAATGTTGAGAGCCGGTTTGGTGCCTTCCATAGCATTAATAAATACCAACCGACCCTCGGGCTTGAGCAGTTCAAGGTTAATGTTCGTGTATTTTCCGCCGAGACTGTCTAATATTAAGTCTATGGAATCGTTGGATAGTTCCTCCTGTATTTCACGCTCGTCGTAACCGACCGCTTTTTCAGCGCCCAGTTTAAGGCAATATTCTTTCTTCTCTGATGAACTTGCCAGCGTGAATGCGTGAGCGCCTGTTAGATGCACCAGTTGAATAGCCATGGAACCGATTCCTCCCGAGCCGCCATAAATCAAAGCATTTTCATCCGGCTGAAGCCGGCCTCGCTGAAAGACGTTATGCCAGACCGTGAAAAGAACTTCGGGCAGAGCAGCAGCTTCTTCCAGGCTGAAGCCCCGTGGTATGGGCAGGCAACTTCCAGCATCCGCTGCCACATAAGCGGCATAGCCTCCTCCGGGTACCAGGGCACAGACCCGGTCGCCGGCTTGCCATTCATTTACGCCGACCCCGGTTTTCAAAATTGTACCGGCAACCTCCAGTCCGGGTATATCCTGTACCACGCCGGCAGGAGCGGGATATTTTCCCTGTCGCTGTAAAATGTCAGGACGGTTGATTCCGGCTGCCGCTACTTCTATCAATACTTCATTTGCACCAACAACCGGTATAGGCCGTTCTGTGATCTGAAGGACGGAAGGATCTCCGGGTACATTATAAGTAATAGCTTTCATTTTTTCAACCGGGATAATAATTCTAAAGAATGGAACTGCGCCGTTTTGTCGAAAATATAAGACGCCACGATGATTTCATCCACCTGCGTTTTTTGAATGAATTCTTCCAGTCCGCGGGCAACAGTTTGTGAGCACCCGGTGAAGGAGTAAGTCCTCATTTGCCTGATCTGCGCGGCTTCGTAAGGTGTCCAGATTTCGTCCATAGTTCTTACAGGATGCTGTAAGGGACCCCGTGTATTTCTGATGATGTTTAAGGCAAATAAATTGGCGGTAGTAGCCAGGTAATCCGCTTCTTCATCCGAATCTGCCACTACAATATTCACGCCGGCAATGGTATAGGGTTCCGGTGTTTGTTCCGATGGTTTGAAATTGCTACGATATATTTCCAATGCTTCCATCAGGTAGGTTGGCGCAAAATGGCTGGCAAAGGCATAGGGCAAACCCAGTGCAGCCGCAAGATGTGCGCTGAAGGTACTGGAGCCTAATAGATAAAGCGGAACCTCCTGTCCCGCTCCGGGTATGGCTTTCACGGCGCCTTCTTTACCTTCTTTGGAAAGATAGAAACGAAGTTCCTGCACATCTCTCGGGAAATCTTCTGCGTTTTCTAAGCGATTTCTTCTTAACGCACGCGCTGTGAGTTGGTCCGTTCCCGGTGCGCGCCCCAATCCTAAATCAATCCTTCCCGGAAACAAAGTGTCAAGTGTGCCGAATTGTTCTGCTACGATGAGTGGCGTGTGATTGGGCAACATCACGCCACCGGAACCAACGCGGATATGCGTGGTACCCTGCGCAATGTATTGAATCAACAGGGGGGTAGCTGAGCTTACCAGGCTCTCCGTGTTATGATGTTCTGCTATCCAATAACGTTTGTACCCCAGCTCTTCTGCCTGTTGTGCCATCTCCAGGCTGTGGTGCATTGCTTCCGCATGACTAAACCCCGCACGCACCGGCACCAGGTCAAGTATGGAGAGATGAATATCCTTTAATTGTTTTGCGGATTTCATAAGGGATTATTTTATTTTTTTCAGACATCTTTCTATCATGGCAACAGCATCATCAACAGATTCTCTTTTCGTTCTGAATGAAAGCAGGGCTATGCGAATTACATATTGTCCGCTGATAATCGAAGAACTTAAAAAGGCGTCACCTTCATGGTGTATCGCATCCATTAATTGTTTGTTTTTTAGATTAGATTCATTATCGAAAGGATACCAGAAATAACTGATGGACAGGTCAGGTTCAGGACCCACACAAAACCCCAGGGCCGTCAGTTTTTTCCTGAAGTATTGTATCAATAGTAGTTTTTCTTCCAGGCAGGCAACAAAGGGTGAAAGCCCATGTAATTGTAAGGGGAGCCACAGGCGTAATCCCCGGAAATGACGCGTCAATTCGGGGGAGAGATTAGCGGGACTCCTGATTAGTTCCTCCGCGGCGGCATCCTGCATATAATGCCCTGAGTAAGCGTGTGTGTGTAACAGTGCATTTTTGTCTTTAATCAGTACCGCCCCCAAACCATAAGAGATAAACAACCCTTTATGCGGATCTATAATGATGGAATCTGCTTTCTCTATTCCGTTGAATAAATCTTTTTTTGACGTAAGTATAAAAAAGCCTCCGTACGCGGCGTCAATATGAAGCCATGCTTTATGACGGCCGGCGACATCGGCTATTTCATCCAGCGGATCAACAGCGCCTGTATCGGTAGTACCCGCGGTACCCACTATCAGAAAAGGATGGAGGTTCTGCTCCACATCCTTTTGTATCTGGTCTTCTAATGCACTGGCTTTCATCCTGTGATGTTCATCCAAAGGTATCAGGCGCATGATTACATCTTCCAGGCCAATAATGCGCAAGGCTTTCTGTACCGACTGGTGTACCTGCTCGCTGAGGTATACAACACTCCTGGCAATTTTCTCTCCCTTCACGGCATGTTTATCTCTTGCAGCCGTTAGCGCTATTTGCGCCGAAATAGATCCTCCCGAAGTGAGAGTGCCTACAGCGGTTAAAGGAAAAGAGAATACCGACTTCAACCATTGGATAATTTCGTTTTCAATACCCGCCGCACCCGGAGCTGCATAATATACGCCGGCATATGGGTTCGTGATGGCGGCTATAAAATCGGCTATCGCCGTACTGAAAATTCCGCCCGCCGGAATATAACCAAAATGCTTACCCGATGCTGCGTTGATTCCCGTCTCTGCTACTTCGGTTTGATAAATCTGCAATATCTCCTGTAGTGATTTTTTCTTTCCGGTTATGCTGAGTGATGTTGGCCTCTTTTCTGAAAATGCATCAACTTTACTTAATCGTCCGATAAAGTTATTGGCATAATCGCCCATTTGTTTTACCAATGCTGTCCTCTCTTCTTCGGGGATTTCTAATTCCCGGTTTTTTTCGTGTAGCCGATCGAGTTCTTTAATGATTTCTTCAATGTCCATGGTACTGCTTTCATGATTGTTCAGGTTTATAGCCTGGTCGGAAATAATCTCAACCAAAAACCGACTTTCGGTTTTTTACAAAATGAGATTGATTTAAATCAAAGCTAAAATTTCCTGTATGGTGTCTATTCCTTTGTTTTTAGCATAATACACCTGTAAGTCGTTGTGTAGTTCTTCTTCTGTATAAGTACCGGGATCTGCTTTATGTTTCATGAATAGTTCATGACCATAGGCAGGCCTCGGTCCCCAGGAAGAAATGACCTTGAAATTTTCATCAAGGAAAATAATTTTGGGAATGGATTTGGAGCCGTTGCTCAGAAAATCGTCAATCAGCGAAGGCGTCTGATCTCTGTAGGTGATCCTGATCGCATAGCCACTGAAAAATGAATGGACTACGGGTAAAGCCTGACTGGCATCTCCGCACCACGGCTCGGCGATGATTAGGATTTTACCTTTAAACTTTTTTTCGGCTAAGGTTTTTAATTGTTCTTCATCCGGTTGGTAAATCTTGCTCATCCTGTTCATTCGCTGAACACCTAATACATAGTATTCGTGATAGTCTTTTTCCAACTGTGTTTTTGGATGGTCCACGGATTCCTGTGCTTGTTGTAAATAAGTATCATAACTTACTCCTTCGTCCCAGAACTTTTTAATATCCATCTTGTCGTTTTTAGATATTGGTTGATGTATTTACGATTTAAGGAAATAATCACGTGATAGTTTCCGCATTGCTGTGCTGCAAAAATAGCTGTTATTAAAATACCTATTTTTGTAAGCCGTGGAAATCAGATTTTATCTATCACTTAATCAATTAATTTTTATACATGAGTATTGAGTTTAATGCCGCCGGAGAATTGGATGTGAGGTCATTAATCCCCATAAAGCGGCACGAGAAGTTGTTATTGCTTTTTAAGGAACTGCCTGCCGGCGAGAGTTTCGTCTTTATAAATGACCATGACCCGTTGCCCTTGTATTATGAATTCCGCTCTGTTTACGGCGACGTGGTGGGTTGGGAATACCTGAATCGCGGAGGAAGGGAATGGAAGGTGAAGGTGACCAGGACGGAGGGTTCCCAGGCACGCGAATTCACCGATATAGCCACATTAATGGATCTGAGAAAGGTGGACAAAAAGGATTGGAAACAGGTAATATTCCATAGATATGGAATGATGGAAGAAGACACTACTATGGAAATTCTGGCTAAAGAAGATCCGGTAGAAATTCACGGTATTTTTATTCAGAAGTTTGAAGGTAAACACAGTTGGATTTATAAGAAAAAGGAGCCCGGTGACTATGTTATTCATATCACCAAGAAGGCGAAAACCGGGCTGGGTGACGATGGTTTTTCTGTAGTAAATGAATTTGATGTACGTCCTTTTTCACCCACAGACAGGCATGAAATCTTTTACAAGGCTTTTGCGGATATCAAGCCGGGAGAAGCGTTTGAATTTGTCAATGACCATGATCCCAAGCCTCTGTATTACCAGATGGAAGCCGAGAGTAAAGAGCCTTTCCGCTGGGAATATCTGGAAAAAGGTCCGGAGCAATGGAAAGTGAGGGTAATCAAGATAAAGGCTTAACTCTTTGCCTGTCGCTCAGTCAGTTTTAAACAGGGCAGAATTTGGCGTATGTTCCTCCGATAGAGGCGGTTGGGATGTTTACGGAAAAGGAGTAGTTTAAATTTTGCCGTAAAGAACTTCTGCCTTATTTTTGCGCCGATAAAAATTGACAATGACTTATCATGCACATCATCATCACCATCATATCTTGCCCAAAGGGTAAGCCGGTGCTGTATGTGCTATAAAGTATGGATACATCAGATTTAAGGCTTACCGCGAGGTAGGTCTTTTTTATTTTAAATATTTTGAGCATGCTTAAACTGGCTATTCAAAAATCAGGACGACTGCACGAAGATTCCATGAAGTTGCTGAAGGAATGTGGTATTGCTATTTCCAACGGAGCGAACAAGCTTAAAACGGAGGCTTCCAATTTCCCTCTGCATGTTTTCTTTTTAAGGGATGATGATATACCCCAGTATGTAGAAGATGGGGTGGCAGATATCGGAATCGTTGGAGAAAATGTAGTGTTTGAAAAGAATAAGTCGGTGAGGGTGATTGAGCAATTAGGGTTCGGAACCTGCAGGCTCAGCATTGCGGTGATGAGGGGGGCAGAATACAATAATATCCATGCGCTCGAGGGCAAACGGATTGCCACCAGCTATCCTTTTCTTACCCGGCAATTCCTGGAGAAAAATGAGGTAAGCGCCGAGATTCATGAAATCAGCGGATCGGTGGAGATTGCGCCGGGCATCGGTTTATCGGATGCTATCTGTGACCTGGTGAGCAGCGGATCTACGTTGTTGTCCAACGGATTAAAAGAAGTGGAGACCATCTTGTATTCACAGGCAGTTCTTATAGGGCACAGGCAGTTTAGCAAAAGTCAGCAGGAAACCCTGGAGAAATTATTATTCAGGGTTCACGCAGTGAAAAAGGCGAAGAACAATAAATATGTATTGCTGAATGCACCGAATGATAAGTTGCAGGAAATTATTGGGATGTTGCCGGGTATGAAAAGCCCTACGGTTTTACCTTTGGCTGAAGAAGGCTGGAGTTCTGTACATAGTGTGTTAAGTGAAGACGAGTTTTGGGATAAGATAGAAAGGCTGAAGGCTGCCGGCGCGCAGGGTATACTGGTTGTTCCTATTGAAAAAATGGTAATGTAAAGTGAGGTAATAAGATGAGTGTCTCAGTAGTTGTGAGTCCGTATTTTGTATTGAACGGGAGATTCATCATGTTAACATTCAAAGATTAAAGAGATTCATGAATATTTATAGAAATCCCGGGAGAAGCGATTGGTCTGCTTTACTCAGGCGGCCGGTCATGGATCATGCTGTATTGGAAAAATCGGTGCAGGACGTATTGAACGCGGTGAAGCAGCGGGGCGACCAGGCGTTGATTGAATTGACACAACGCTTTGACGGTGTTTTACTTCCAACATTGAAAGTGTCTGAGGCTGAATGGTTAGCTGCGGAGCAGGAGTTGGCGACCGAACTGAAGCATTCTATTAACCAGGCAAAGCATAACATCGAAAAATTTCATGCCGCACAAATTAAGCCCGCCGAAGTAATTGAGACGATGCCGGGCGTCCGGTGCTGGCGGAAAAGCGTTGGAATTGAAAAAGTAGGTTTGTATATACCCGGTGGCTCGGCGCCGCTCTTTTCAACGGTACTGATGTTGGGAGTGCCGGCGGTGCTGGCGGGTTGCAGAGATATTATACTGTGCACCCCTCCCGATAAAAATGCTAAGATACATCCGGCGGTTTTGTATGCGGCGAAAGTGGCGGGAATTACGCAGGTTTTTAAAGCGGGCGGCGCCCAGGCAATAGCCGCTATGGCTTATGGCACAGAAACGATCCCAAAGGTGTATAAGATTTTTGGGCCGGGGAATCAATATGTAACCGCCGCTAAGCAGCTTGTACAGCGCGATGGTATTGCAATTGATATGCCAGCGGGGCCCAGTGAAGTAT
>JACFNM010000159.1:323-9239 GCA_019454915.1 Chitinophagaceae bacterium | reverse complement strand
TTACAGCCTTTATATCAAATGGCTTGCAAATAAACCACCGGGTAGCGCCCACCATTTGCATGGTTTTTATCAAAAAACGGTTACTGAACATAGCCAGCTTTATAGTATTATCAATAAGAATCAATACCAGGATACCTAAGAGCGTAACTGCCCCTAATAAAGCCCAGCCCACTTTACGGACAACACTATTCAAATTACCAACGACCTCATCCGGATAGCGGACATCACTCACTATAATATTCTGTGAAAGATCGGCGGTAATATTTACCAGGCTGTCCCTATTAACATAATCCGGTTTTAACTTGAAATCAATACTGGCAGGCAGTGGGTTAAAATCCAATACTTTGTTCCAGTCTTCGTTACCGTCTTTCATGTAATTCTCTTTGGCCATTTCTTTGGTAGTAAAGGTGGCCGAGGCGGCGTATGGCCTGGATTGAATAGAAGACAACAATTGGTCTATATCTTCCTGGGACGCATTTTCCCGCAGGTAAACATTCACCTGTACGCTCCCTCTGAAGTAACTTTCCAGTTTGCTGCCATTAATAGCAAACCAACCTAAGATACCGATCAGGATTAGCAGAGAGGCTACGCCAAGAATACTAAAAAAATAAGAGGGCTTACTCCTTCTCATGGATGTCTTACTGATTTCAATCATCGAAACAGAGTTAATTTTATCTCGAAAAAAAAGCATCCCGGCTTAGAAGGAAATCTGCTTTTGGTTCTTAACCCGGATACTGTTTTCATTCCTTTTCATACCCGTCTCACGGAGACAGGTCTCAGGATGCGCAAAATTAATAGTTTTATAGCTGCTTTCCGTAATTTTGCCCCCCACATAACGACTTAACAAAAGGAATATTTCTTTATACCCGTTAAGTTTATATAATAATGGATTTTAAATACGATGGAGTACGATTTTAAGACCTTAGAAAAATTCTGGCAAAAGCGTTGGGAAAAAGACGGAGCGTATGACGTGGACAACAACAGTTCTAATCCCAAGTACTATGTATTGGATATGTTCCCCTACCCGAGCGGGGCAGGGTTGCACGTAGGACACCCGTTAGGATACATCGCCAGTGATATTTTTGCCCGGTACAAAAGATTGAAAGGCTTTAACGTGCTGCATCCTATGGGATTTGACGCTTTTGGCCTGCCGGCTGAACAATATGCCATCGAACACGGAATCCATCCTGCAGTCTCCACCGAAAACAATATCAATAACTTCAGGAAACAGCTTGATAATATTGGCTTCTGTTATGACTGGAGCCGGGAAATCAAGACCTGTGATCCTTCTTATTACAAGTGGACGCAATGGATTTTTTTACAATTATTTAAAAGCTGGTACAACCGGAAAGCAAATAAGGCGGAGCCGATTGAAAGATTAGTTAAAATTTTTGAACAGGAAGGCAATAAGGAATATCCTTTCCCTAACGCAAAGGTTTCTATCCCCGGATACCCTTCGCTGATTTTTTCAAATGAGGATTGGAAGCATTTTGACGAAGTCACCCGGCAGACGATCCTGATGGAGTACCGCCTGGCATACTGTGGCTATGGGGAAGTGAACTGGTGTGAGGCTTTGGGAACGGTACTCGCAAATGATGAAGTGATAAACGGCGTGAGCGAACGGGGAGGCTACCCGGTAGTGAAGAAAAAACTGCGACAATGGTACATGCGCATTACCGAATACGCCGACCGTCTGCAAAGTGATTTGGATACGCTCGACTGGAGCGATGCCATGAAGGAAATGCAAACCAACTGGATCGGTAAAAGTACGGGCGCAGAGATCGTATTCCCGTTCTCTAACCCTCCTGATGGAGAGGAGAAGGGACTAAGAGTTTATACCACGCGCCCTGATACCATTTTCGGTGTTGACTTTATGGTAATGGCTCCTGAGCACGAACTGGTTGGGCAGATTACCACTTCCCGACAAAAAGCGGCAGTGGACGAATATGTAACTTATGTAAAGAGCCGCAGCGAACGGGAACGGATGACAGAAAAGAAGATCTCCGGATGTTTTACCGGCGCCTATGTCATCAATCCGGTGAATGGTAAAGAGGTTCCTGTCTGGATTAGTGAGTACGTTTTGGCCGGTTACGGAACGGGAGCTATTATGGCAGTACCCAGCGGTGACGAGCGCGACCATAAGTTCGCCAAACATTTTAAGATTCCCATTACCAATATATTCGGTGATCTATATAACGGAGAGGATGCGATTATGGATAAGCAGGTGGTGATTCAGAATAGCGGATTCATCAGCGGGCTTCCGGTAAAAGAGGCAGCGGAGAAAATAGTAAGCCGATTAGAAGAAGATGGTATTGGCCTTCGGAAAGTAAATTATAAAATGCGTGACGCGGCTTTCAGTCGTCAGCGTTATTGGGGAGAGCCTTTCCCTATTATGTGGAAAGAGGGCATAGCCTATCCGCTGGATGAATCGAAACTTCCGCTTGAATTACCCCATGTAGATTCCTACAAGCCCGGACCGGAGGGAGAAGGTCCCTTGGCGAATATTCAATCCTGGACGGACCAGTCATTAGAAACCAATACCATGCCCGGTTATGCCGGGAGCAGTTGGTATTTTCTGCGTTATATGGACCCCCATAATGAAAAGGTCTTCTGCGACAGAAAAGTATCGGATTACTGGAATCAGGTGGATTTATATATTGGAGGAACGGAACATGCCGTGGGTCATCTGTTGTATAGCCGGATGTGGACGAAGGTATTATATGATTTGGGGCATATCGGGTTCAATGAGCCTTTTAAGAAATTGCTCAACCAGGGGATGATACAGGGGAGTAGCCGGTTTGTGTATAGAAAGAGAGGTTCCAATTCTTTCGTGTCATTAGGACTGATTGAACAATACGAAACGGATAAGATTTATGTTGACGTTAACATAGTTGATGGCGTTGAGCTTGATATGGAAGCGTTTAAAAAGTGGCGCAACGGTGAATATGCGGATGCTGAATTCATTCTGGAAGATGGTAAGTACGTCTGCGGAGTGGAAGTGGAGAAGATGTCAAAATCCAAATTCAATACCGTTAATCCTGATGACCTGGTCAATAAGTTCGGTGCGGATACTTTTCGGATGTACGAAATGTTCCTGGGGCCGGTGGAGCAAAGTAAACCCTGGGATACCAAGGGAATTGAAGGCGTGCACCGGTTTCTTAAAAAGTTATGGCGTCTGTTTTACGACGAACAAAAAGGAAAAGTCTGGACGGAAGAAACGCCCACAACACAGGAATGGAAGATACTTCACCGCACCATTAAAAAAGTGGAGGAAGATATCGAACGCTTTTCTTTTAATACCGTGGTAAGCGCATTCATGATAGCTGTTAACGAGCTGACGGATTTGCCGTGTCACAAAAAGCAGGTACTGGAGAACCTCTTAATTCTATTGACTCCCTTTGCTCCTCATGTTGCGGAGGAACTCTGGCACCGGCTGGGAAATGAAGGCAGTATCTTAGATGCTGCGTTTCCCAAATGGGAGGAAAAGTATTTGATAGAATCTTCCCGGAACTATCCGGTTGCGGTCAACGGTAAAACGAGGACCGAACTGAATATCAGCCTGGATGCCACGCAGAAAGAGGTGGAAGAGCTGGTCCTCGCCAATGAGATAGTACAGAAATGGCTGGAAGGGAAGACGCCCAAAAAGATTATTTATGTAAAGAACAGGATGATTAACGTGGTAGCAGGCTAGTGTGTTTACGGATTTGTAGTTTCAAGACTAGCGGTATCAGGCAGGATAGTGATTTTCTCGGCTACGAATCTTAACTTTGCGGATTCTGACCGGATTCAAATGGTGGAAAAGTCAGAGAGCGGATTTGAGTTAAGATGAATTTGAATGAATTGCTGGATGTTTTTTTGAAAGATCCCCGCATTTTTCAGGTTGCGGATAGGATCGTATTGTCTGAACCCCAGCGTATTTTTCTCAGCAATCTCCAGGGTAGCTCTTCGGAATTTGTTTTTAGCTCCGTTTTTCGTCATGATCTTTCTTCGCAACTCAATCACTTAGTGATTTTAAATGACGCGGAAGAAGCGGCGTATTTCCATAATACCATAGAAAACCTCACCTCGGCGCTTAACGTATTTTATTTTCCTTCTTCGTTTAAAAACAGAAAAAACTATAAGCAGCTTAATTCCTCGCACGTCATGCTGCGTACTGAGATGCTGACCCGGTTTTCCACCTCCACCGGTAGCAGAGTAGGCACTATCATCACCTATCCGGAAGCCTTGTTTGAAAAAGTGGTATTACCCAAAACCTTGTCGGGTAATATTATCCGAATCAAAACCGGAGACACCATTCAGGTAAACGAGTTATTATCCCGGTTTGTGGATTATGGTTTTGAGCGAACGGATTTTGTATATCAACCCGGACAGTTTGCTTTGAGAGGAGGAATCCTGGATATCTACTCATTTGGGAATGAAAAGCCCTATCGTGTTGAGCTGTTTGGCAATGACGTTGACTCGATCCGGATTTTTGATCCCGAAACTCAATTGAGCGAACGCAAACTGTTACAGGTAAACATTATCCCGAACGTAGAAACTCAGTTTGATTCCGGAGAAAAGGTGTCACTCCTGGAATTTCTTCCTGCCAATACGGTGGTCTGGGTACAGGATTGGGATGTAGTAAAAGAAAAGATAGAAGTACAGGAAGAGGATCTGGAAATATTCTTCCGCGTGCAGGGGACGCTAAAAGAAAAGCAGAATACGGATATTGATGAAATTGAAAAGATAGAAGTACACAATGAGGATTTCGTTCCCGCTCAGTTAATTGAAGAGCAGATTCAGCAACGGCACATCATTGAATTTGGCCGAACGCCTCATTTTGGCGGAATCGAACTGGCATTTAATACCAAAGAGCAACCGTCCTTTAACCGCCAGTTCGAATTACTGGTAAAGGATTTGAAAAACTGGGAGGCGCAGAAATACACCATCTATCTTTTTGCAGAAAACCCCAAACAATTAGAACGGGTACACAGCATATTAACGGATATGAAATCCGAAATTCAGTTTGTGCCCGTGCCTATCTCCATTCACGAAGGCTTCATTGCGAATGACCTCAAAGTGGTATGTTATACAGATCACCAACTGTTTCAACGCTATCACAAATACCGGATTAAACAGGCATATAATAAAAATAAAGCGCTTACCTTACGGGCGCTGCGTGAGCTCCAACCGGGTGATTACGTTACGCATATTGATCACGGAGTGGGTGTTTACAGCGGGTTACAAAAAATTGAAGTGAATGGGAAGCTGCAGGAAGCCGTGCGTATCATCTATAGGGATTCGGATATTCTTTATGTAAATATTAACTCGCTTCATAAAATAGCCAAGTACACGGGTAAGGAAGGTACAGTGCCGAAAGTGAATAAATTGGGTAGTGATGTTTGGCTGAGGCTAAAAGAAAAGACAAAGGCTAAGGTAAAAGAGATTGCCTTTGACCTCATCCAGCTCTATGCGCAGCGACGGGCGCAGCAGGGATTCACGCATAGTCGCGACAACTATATGCAGACGGAACTCGAAGCCTCTTTTATTTATGAAGATACCCCGGATCAAAGTAAATCTTCAGCGGATGTAAAAAAAGATATGGAAAGTCCCTATCCCATGGACCGCCTGATTTGCGGAGATGTGGGTTTTGGTAAGACGGAGATTGCCATTCGGGCCGCATTTAAAACTTGTTGCGACGGAAAGCAGGCCGCGGTGTTGGTACCCACTACCATCCTCGCTTTTCAACATTATAAAACCTTTAAGGACAGATTGGCTGATTTTCCCGTGACCGTGGATTACCTCAACCGGTTCAAATCTTCCATAGAAAGGAAGGAGACGCTTCAGAAACTAAAAGAAGGCAAAATTGATATTATTATCGGAACTCATGCGCTGGTAGGAAAAGAGGTGAAATTCAAAGACCTGGGTTTACTGGTAATTGACGAAGAGCAGAAATTCGGAGTGGGGCATAAGGAAAAAATCAAGACCCTTAAAACGAATGTTGATTGCCTTACACTTACGGCAACTCCCATTCCGCGAACGTTACAATTCAGCTTAATGGGAGCGCGCGATCTCAGCATTATCAACACGCCGCCTCCCAACCGGCAGCCTATTCAAACAGAAGTGCAGGTATTTAATGAAGACCAAATCAGAGACGCCATATACTTCGAGGCGGAAAGAGGCGGGCAGGTATTTTTTATCCATAACCGGGTATTGGGACTTAGCGAGATGGCGAATGTCATACAGGGTCTATGCCCCGATTTGAGTATAGGAATCGCCCACGGACAATTAGAGGGAAATGTACTGGAAGAAAGGATATTGGATTTTATTGAGCACCGGTATGATGTGCTGGTCTCTACCAATATTGTAGAGAGCGGCGTGGATATCCCGAATGTCAATACGATCATCGTGAATAATGCCCATCAATTTGGTTTAAGCGATTTGCATCAGTTGCGGGGAAGGGTGGGCAGGAGTAATAAAAGGGCTTTTTGTTATTTAATAGCGCCGCCGTTGAGTACTTTGCCTGATGATTCCAGGAAAAGATTGCGGACGCTGGAACAGTATAGCGACTTAGGAAGCGGATTCCAGATTGCAATGCGAGACCTCGATATCCGCGGCGCCGGGAACCTGCTGGGAGGAGAGCAAAGCGGCTTCATGGCAGAGATTGGATTTGAAACGTACCAGAAGATATTGGATGAAGCTATTCGGGAGTTGAAGCGTACTTCTTTCAGAGAAGTATTTAAAGAAGAAATTCAGAAACAGGAAGATTTCGTGCAGGATTGTACGATAGATACGGACCTTGAGATTTTAATTCCTGATCATTATGTGGAAAGTATCAATGAACGGCTTTCTTTATATACCCGCCTCGACCATTGCAGTTCGGAAGAAGCATTACAGGAGTTATACAAAGAAATGGAAGACCGTTTTGGGCCCGTGCCCTCCGAGGTGGAAGACCTCTTCACCACGGTACGCTGCAGAAAGATGGCCGTGGAACTTGGTTTTGAGAAGATGGTTTTGAAAGAAAGTAAGCTGAGATGCTATTTTATCAATAATCCTGATTCGCCCTATTTTGAATCGGATATCTTTAATAGGATGCTCCAGTTCCTCCAAACCCTTACCAATAAAGCCAGGCTCAAACAAACGGGTCGAAATTTTCTGCTGGTTCATGAGGATGTGCAGGGCATGGAATCCCTGGAAAGCTTTTTGTCAAGAATGCATCAGTTTGTATTTAAGAAGGCAGACGTAGTACATTAATTATTGTTCCGGTATCAGATTATGAAATTTCTTTGAATTGAATTATATTACCATACAAAAAACGACGTATGGACAAACAAAAATCTTATCTCGGTACCGAAGAGCTTCCCGCCACCACACCAACAAGCGATGAGAAAACCCTCGCTATTCTTGCTCACATACTCACGTTGGTTGCATGGTTTATAGCACCGCTGGTTATTTATTTGATAAAAAAAGATGAATCACCCTTTGTAGCCGCCCACGCCAAAGAATCACTTAATTTTCAGATAACGGTGGGGCTTATCTGTATTGGACTTATCATAACGATTATAGGAGCCCTCCTGCTGTGGATAGTCGGTATTTTAGCTCTTATCCTGATAATTGTCGCTACCATTAAGGCCAATGACGGTAAACTATACCGGTATCCGGTTAACTGGAGGTTGATCAAGTAAAACGGAGGCTTTTTCTTTTTAGGTACGGGATGAAGGGGTCATTTTTAGGGATTCCTTACATAGCGTGATACAACATTTTGAGAACTAAAGCGTTACTGCTGCTATGCAAAAATGGCTTATTGGATACCTGTTGCTATTGGCGGGTGTTTTGGGTTGTGGCGACGGAGAGAAAATTCCCGATGTTGCGGGTATTAAGGTGAACATAGAATTACAACGATTTGATCAGGATTTTTTTGCTTTAGATACGAATCACATTCGTGAAGGACTGTCCCGTTTAGAAGAGCAGTATCCTGCGTTTTTACCCGACTATGTACAATATATATTGGGACTCCCTTATCCGGTGGAAGATTCGCATTCAGATTCCGCGATTACACTCTTTCTCCGCGATTATCGTTTAGTAAAAGATACCGCCGGGGAAATCTTCAGTAATTTCAACGCAATAGAGGATGATATAAAAGAAGGATTGAAGTTTACAAAATATTATTTTCCTGACTATCCCCTTCCGGAGAAAATAATCACTTTCATTGGACCATTGGATGCCATTTTCGAAACCGGGCTGGGTAAAATGGGGGACGTTATTACAAGAGATGCTCTGGCGATTGGTCTGCAACTGCATTTGGGAAGTAAAGCTACCCTGTACCAAAGTGAAATAGCACAATCTCTTTTCCCGAAATATGTTTCCCGCAAATTTGAGCCGGCCTATATCCCGGTAAATTGCATGAAAAACATCATTGATGATATCTTTCCGCCCAGTCCCTCAGACAGGACCCTTTTAGACCTCAGTATAGATAAAGGCAAGCGTTTGTTTATTTTAGATAAGCTCCTGCCCCGGACGCCGGATACACTAAAAATTGGCTATACAGCCGCTCAATTGAAAGGATGCTATGCCAATGAAGGGTTGATATGGAGTTTTCTGCTTCAGAATAAATTAATCTATGAAAGCGACCCGCTCCGGATTCAGCCTTACGTGGAAGAGGGTCCCGTTACTAACGAATTAGGAGAAGGATCTCCAGGCTATATTTCATTATTTATCGGCTGGCAGATCATCAAAAAGTACATGGAGGCGTTTCCCGATACTACCGTGGATCAATTGCTGCATCTGGACGCCGCAACTATTTTGAAAGATTCAAAATATAAACCCCGGTAGATAGCCGGGCCGGAAAGTATCCTCAATCATTCCTGTTTTTGGTCTCCTCAGGATTTTCGGAAAACGATCACCAAAAAATCAAAAGAATAAGTATGCACGTATACT
>JACFNM010000159.1:0-313 GCA_019454915.1 Chitinophagaceae bacterium | reverse complement strand
CTACGACACCGTATTTACGCGACCGGGTTCCTTCATTGACGAGCCGCAGAAAAATATGTTCGGGAATCTCGTTCATTTGCTTCCACAACCCTATTCACAACCAGCAGCGGCGTAGTAAACGAAGCCGGAATAAGTATGATCGTCTCTCCTCCGCATTCAATCTTATGTCAAACAAATTCACCGATGATGAGATAGAAACGGATATCGTCCCCCTTCATACCCAAATGAACAGCAGGGAACATAGTCTTTTCGATTGTCTTTTTCGTTTTCGGTTGTTTGAGCTGCTGAGCTATTCCATTTCGTCATTTTTCGT
>JACFNM010000158.1 GCA_019454915.1 Chitinophagaceae bacterium | reverse complement strand
GGTATTTCTTTTTTGCTATTAAAAGAATTATTTCAGGATTATCACACGCTCTTTCTGATACCGGCCACCATAACGATTATCAGCGCCCACTATCTGAACTATAGCCTATGCCGTAAAGCAGAGTATTGTGAAACGGGGGATGCTCATCAGCATTAATAGTGGCAGTTTTCGGATCAGGGGGATACGCTATCCTGCCGGATGATCATTTCTTTTGCTTAATTTCAATACCCAAAACGACCCCATTATGCTTACCCGCAGAATATTTATCAAACAATCAGCTTTGTTTTCTGCTGCTGCCCTCACCACCCCTGCAGATCTCATTAGCACCTACAGGCAAATCGGACTGCAGCTATATACGCTCCGCGCTGAAATAGTAAAGGATCCCACATCGGTTATTCAAAACGTTGCCGCCATCGGCTATAAAGAGGTAGAGTCCTTTGGCTACCACGAAGGCAAATATTTCGGTATGAGCCCCAAAGCATTCGCTTCGCTGTTAAAATCCAACGGACTTACTCATCCAAGCGGTCATTATATGCTGGCTAACCTCTCCAAAGATTGGCAAAAAGCAATAGACGACGCCGCAGAGGCAGGTCAGCAATATATGGTCGTAGCTTACCTGCTTGATACGGAGAGGGAATCGCTGGATGACTACAAAAAAATCGCAGCTCAGTTTAATAAGGCGGCTGAATTGTGTAAGACAGCCGGAATTCAATTCGGCTATCACAACCACGATTTCGAATTTAAAGAAATGGGCGGAGGTCATGGATTCGATATTTTGCTGAAAGAAACTGATCCCAGCCTGGTGAAATTTGAGCTTGATTTATACTGGGTGAGCTATTCGGGCCGGGATCCCATTGAGTTATTTAAACAGCATCCCGGCAGGTTCCCGCTTTGGCACGTAAAGGATATGGATAATACACCCAAAAACTTCTTTACCGAAGTAGGTAGCGGCATCATTGATTTCAAGAAGATCTTTTCACAGGCTCAATTATCCGGAATGAAGCACTTCTTTGTGGAACAGGATGTGTGTCCCGGACCACCGATAGACAGCATTAAGAAGAGCTACCAATATATCAAAAAGAACCTGGTGAACTGATCATCTTTTAATAATTCCTTTCATTCAAATAAACATACGTATATGACCAACAGACGAAAATTCATAAAAGACAGTTCCCGGATAGCCGCAGGTGGAATTTTATTATCCGGCTTTTCACCTTCGGCCTTTGCCGGCACCGTAAAACGCGTAAACGCAAGCGACCAGATTCAAATAGCCGCAATCGGTATTAACGGTATGGGCTGGTCTGATACAAAAGCCGCCCTTAAAGTACCCGGAGTCAATCTCGTGGCCTTGTGTGACGTGGACAAAAACGTTCTCGACAAACGAATGAATGAGCTAGGTGAACTCCAGATGGACGCTTCAAAGGTAAAGACCTATGGCGATTACCGGAAACTCCTTGAAAACAAAGACATAGATGCCGTTATCATCGGCACTCCCGACCACTGGCATTGCCTTCAAATGGTGGAAGCCTGCCAGGCAGGAAAGCACGTTTATGTGGAAAAACCAATTGGAAACTCAATTGAGGAATGCCGTGCGATGGTTGCTGCACAAAAAAAATACAACCGGGTGGTTCAGGTAGGTCAGTGGCAGAGAAGCCAGCAACACTTCAGAGATGCTATTGATTTTGTTCATTCCGGTCAATTAGGCAATATCCGCACGGCAAAGGTTTGGTGCTACCAGGGATGGATGAAGCCGGATATCGTTCGCCCGGACAGTAATCCGCCCGCTGGAGTGGATTATCAGAGCTGGTTGGGTCCCGCTCCTAAAAAGCCTTTCAACGCCAGCCGTTTTCACTTCAATTTCAGATGGTTCTGGGATTATGCCGGCGGGCTGATGACAGACTGGGGTGTACACCTGATAGACTATGCGCTGTTTGGCATGAAAGCAGATGTTCCTAAAACAGTAATGGCATTAGGTGGCAAATTTGCTTATCCTGAGTTGGCACAGGAAACACCGGATACGTTAACCACCCTTTACGAGTTTGAACACTTTAACATGGTTTGGGATCAGGCTATGGGCATAGATAACGGGCAGTATGGCCGTGATCATGGCATTGCCTTCGTGGGTAATAACGGCACCCTCGTATTGGATCGCGGGGGCTGGGAAGTAATAGAAGAAAAGAATTCCAAAAATAAAGTAGGCAAACCACACGTAAAGCCCTCCGAAAATGGGCTAAACCAGCACCTCATTAATTTCACTTCGGTGATCCGATCCGGAAAAATGGAAGACCTGACTGCTCCTATCCAGGTGGGTGCGGACGTAGCCACGGTAGCCCAGATGGGAAATATTGCCTACAGAACAGGCAAGAGGCTGGCATGGAACAAAGCAACCGAAAAATTCACCGATGAAGCCGTTAATCGTGAATATCTCGCTAAGGCTTATCACAACGGGTATAAGATACCCCGGGTATAACATTAGCTTCTAATTATTCCTTCTCCATAAATAAAACAGGGGAGGTCAATTCTTATTGATAAGAATTGACCTCCCTGAAAATAGATATCTTCTACCGGGGAATTAGAACCGGTTGCCACGGCCGCTTCCGGCAAAGGAACGCCTGTTGCCTCCATTGCTGCGTTCTTCGCGGGGCTTGGCTTCTGTAACAGTAATAGGTCTGCCTTCTACTACGCCTTTATCCAATTCGGTAATGGCTTTTTTAGCCTCTTCGTCATTGGGCATTTCAACAAATCCGAATCCGCGGCTGCGACCCGTAAATTTGTCGGTTATGACTCTTGCTGAAGATACTTCTCCGTATTCTTCAAAAAAACCTTTCAAGTCCTCGTCAACGACGTTGAAACTCAAATTAGAAACATAAATGTTCATACTAAGTGATTAAGATTTAACAATAATAAATCTGAGAAAACAGAGAAGTAAGGACGACTGAACTATTAGCAGAAGATGCGTAGCAGATTGAATCATTTCATTACCGGAACTGTGCAAACTCAAATTTGACGCGCAAAGGTAAGCGTTTTATGCATTCAAGCATCAACATAATAAAATATTTATTCCCTACCCGGTGGAATTAACTTTGCTCAACGATGACGAGACCGGTACTTATATATTGTTTTGACGCTTATTGCTGTTGGTGCTACGGATTCAGCCCGATTATACAGAAACTGGCGAAAGAATATGCTCCTGTATTCGATTTTGAGGTTTTAGCCGGCGGAATGATTCTCCCCGCCAAACCTGTGCCCATTGCCGTCATGGCCCGGCATTTTAAGGAAACCTATCAGCAGGTGGAGAAAACCACGGGCGTCCGTTTCGGCAGGGATTTTCTATGGCACATTGAAAACCCTGATGAAAGTGACTGGTTCCCCAATTCAGAAAAGCCTGCTGTTGCTTTAAATATTATCAAAGATGACTGTCCTCATCTAATGCTTTCTTTTACTGTATCGCTCCAGCATGCGCTTTTTTTTGAGGGAAGAGACCTCTGCGATGATGAAGCCTACAGGAGTTTGCTTCTTGAAATGTCTATCAATCCGGGCGACTTTTATTCCAAACTACACAGCACAAAATATCAAACAAAAACTCATGAAGATTTCGAATCATGCCACAAACTGGGCGTAACCGGATTCCCGTGCCTGTTTTTACAAACCGGTGAAAAGAAGATGTATGCACTCTCTTATGGATACAGCCATTATGACGCTATAAAATCCGGAATAACGGATATTATATCTGCAATTGGGTTGAATAGTTAGTATTATTCGATATGGAAATAAATAAACGATGAACGGAAATGGAAACGCAGGACGAATCGCAAATATCTAAGGCAAAGGTAATAGCCGCCTTTGCTGTAATATATATAGTTTGGGGCTCCACTTATTTTTTCATTCAGGTTACCGTTCAGGAAATGCCGGTAATCGCTATGGGTACTTTTCGCTTTCTCACGGCGGGCTTGCTGGTGTTGATTTGGTGTGGACTGAAAGGAGAAAAATTATTCCTATGGAAAGATATTCTTTTCGCCGTTCTTATTGGCTGTCTGCTTTTGTTTATAGGTAATGGCGCCGTAGCATGGTCTGAGCAATTCCTACCCAGTTCTATTGTTGCCGTATTTCTGGCATCCACCCCCATCTGGTTTGCGTTGCTGGATTATAGTAAATGGAAGGAGAATTTTTCCGATAGCAGGGTACTGATTGGTCTGATTACCGGATTTATAGGAATCGTACTCTTGTTCAAAGAAAATATGCGGGAAGGGATTTCACACGGCGGTAACTTTGGGGAATTGGTTTCTATAGGGGTTTTGATTATCGGTTCTATCTCCTGGGTGTCCGGCTCGCTGTATGCGAAATATAAATCCAGTGCATTCAGTGGAAGTCTGAATGCCGGTTGGCAAATGGTAGGTGCAGGAGTGGTTTATGCCGCTGCCGGCGCCATCAACGGCGACTGGCATCAGGTGCATTGGCGGGAGATATCTCCAGGCGCCTGGCTGTCTGTTCTCTACCTGATCACCATGGGGTCTTTACTGGGATACAGTGCCTACGTCTGGTTGCTGAAAGTTCGTCCGGCAACACAGGTAAGCACGCATGGTTATGTTAATCCTGTGGTGGCAGTATTGTTAGGCGTATCTTTGGGAGGTGAAAGAATATCGGGGTTGCAACTAACCGGGCTGGGCGTTATTCTTTTAGGTGTACTATTAGTAACCTTATCGCAATACCGAAAGTGAGGATGAAGTTGTAGAGATAGTTTGAAAAGAACCCTTTTGATGCCTCCGGTTGTCCACTGCAAACCGTAGATCACAAAAAGTGAAAAATACGGTTTACCCCTCCATTGTACAAGCATACCGTCATGCATCGCGCACATTTAAATAAAGATCCACGTTTTAGAAAAATTCTGCCGGACCTGGAAGAAATTGTTCTTGACACCCAAAACAAAGTTTACCTGAGAATCTGCAGGTCTATTCTTTCGCAACAACTGAGCGTTCACGTGGCGAGAGTTTTATACGCCAGATTTTTAGCGCTATTCAATAGTAAAGAACCCTCTTTGCGCCAGATTTTAGAAACGCCTCTGGAGATTCTGCAAAGTATCGGCTTTTCCAGAGCTAAAAGCGTTTATGTTCATAACGTATGTGACTTCTTTCTTGAAAACAAGATCACCGATAAGAAGCTATTCGAAATGGCTGATGAGGAAGTGATTGATTTATTGACTCAAATAAAAGGTGTAGGCAGGTGGACCGTTGAAATGATATTGATTTTTACCCTGGGGCGTGAAGACGTTTTCCCCGTGGATGACCTGGTCATCAGAAATGCCACGATTCAATTATACAATATCAAGGAAACCGATAAAAAGAAACTGAAGGAAAAACTCCTTAAAATTTCCGAACGGTGGGCACCCTATCGCACCTATGCCGCTCGTTATCTATGGATGTGGAAAGATGGTGGGGGATTGTAGCATAAGGGATATTCTATTATGACGTTTCCGGAAAATAAATAACCGAAGCTAAACCAGGGTTCACCAGTTCTTCTCCGACTGCCGGGCAGAAAGCGGCTTCCTCGTCATTTTTTCGAGCGAGGTTTTTTCCTGGTCTTCCAACTCTTTCAGCATTTGTTCCATTTGTTGTTTCGTCAGTTGCTGAGATTTTGGCTTTTGATCTTTCTTTTTTTCCTCTTGCGTCACATGCTGATTATCGGTGTGGTTTGCATGCCATTCATTTAAGGCCCTTTGAAGATTTTCCCTAGCAAACGTATCGGCGGGATTCAACCGAAGACTTTGCTTATAGGCTTCAATACTCTGATTCAACTCATGCTGCTCTGTCAGCATCACGCCCTGATTATATCTTATTTTTGCCCGGAAAGCGCTGTCGGAGCTTCGTTGATCCAGTTCTTCCAATACAGCTATTGCCTCACTGTATTTTTTCCTCCTGAAAAGTGCATTACCGAGATTAAATGAGGCTGCATGGTTATTGGGTTCCAGTTTTAATGCCTCTTTGTATAATTCTTCCGCTTTATGATATTGTTCTGACCGGTACGCCTCGTTTCCCTTTTCAATCAGGCGGTTGGCTTTCTGAGCAAACGAGAAATGACTCAATAAGAAAAATATGATTGTATAAAAAGCCTTCATGCTATTCAACCTTCTTCTTTTCGCTGATGAAAATTTCGCTTACCAGGCCGATGCAGGACAAGGCCAGAAACCACTGAAAAAAACTCCGGTAATGAATCGAGCGGTTGTCGTATATTTCTTTTCGTTCCATGCCGTTCACCTCTGTTACAACCTGGTCCAGCACTTTATCCGGTTCATTCAATAGATAATATATACCGTTCCCTGCACGAGCAATATTTTCAAGTCTTCTTTCATCCAACACCGATACCACCCGTTTCCCTTCTTTATCCGTCATCGTCTTACCGGTAGCTAAATCCGGAACCTCTGCGCCCGGAGTCGTCCCGACGCCAATAGTGTGAATTATTGCTCCATTTTCAGCCAACTGTTTTGCTGTTTTGACTGCCCGGTTATCATGATCTTCTCCGTCGGTAATCAAAAGGATAGCCTTATGTTTTTGATCTCGCTCATCCAATGCCCTGTCAGCAACTTCCAAAGCATCCGCTATCACCGTACCCTGTACGGCTATTACGCCCGGGTTCATATTGTCTAAATACATGGTTGCTGCTGAATGGTCCAGCGTCAGCGGCATCTGCAGGTAGGCTTTGCCGGCAAAAGCCACCAGCCCAATCCTGTTATTATCTAAGTGGCTGATAAGATCCGCAATAAACCATTTGGCTTTTGTCAGACGATTGGGTTTCAGGTCAGGCGCAAGCATACTGTTACTCACATCCAAAACAATCATTATGTCCACTCCCTGACTGCTTACGGCTTTCATCTGCGTGGTGGATTGCAAATTTGCAGTGGCGATGATCAATAATGCCAGAGCAAACAGGACGATATAAAAGCGTAGCCGGTATCGTTGCGGCGAGTAATTCCTTATTAGCTGTTTTACCAGCGATTCATCCCCTATCTTCTTTATCGTTTTTGCCTTCTGTCGCAGTACCTGCCCGAACAACCATACCAAACCCGGAATGATCAGCAATAGCCACAAATAGATATTATGTTCAAAACAAAACAAGGAGATTATTTGTAAACTGATGAAATACGGGTACCAGAGAAAACCGAATTTTACATTTTCCCTTCAAAAAAACCTTCCTGCTTAAGAATATCGTTTAAAATTTGTCGCCCGGCCTGCAATATATTTTCCTTGTCACCTGCGCTTTCTATATTCAGGGAAAAGAAATACGGGTGATTATTTTCTTCTATCCAGCCTACCAGCCATGCGATAACCCTGCCTTCAGCATTACTTCCCACTCCTGTTTTATAACTGAGGCTATAGTTACTGTTTTCCTTTTGCAATAACATACCTCTCACTAATTGTTGTACTCCTTTCCTAAAAGGCAACTGATTAAAATATAGCTTTTTGATCAATCCAAGCTCTTCATCCGGAGAAATCAGCAAAGAATTATCCAGCCAGAAAGAGTCAATGGCAGGACCAATTTTCGCATTTCCATATCTCACACTATCAACCCATTTCTGCATCGTATCCCGACCGATAGTCTTCGCCAATTCCTGGAAATGTGGAACGGCTGAATACCGGAACGCTTCCGAGAGCGTCAAATCTTTGTTCCACTCTCTCACCGGTCGCTCAACACCATCCCATTTCAGTATCGTGCTATCTGTGGTCACGGCTCCGGTTTGCAAGGCAATCATGGCATGAAGTATATCGAATGTTGAAGCAGGTAAGACGCGCGTGGTATCTCTTTTCAAATTATAAATAACAAACTCTCCCCTCCCGTTATCAAAGAGTGCAAAGCTGCCCTCCACCCCGTTTTCATCAAAATACTTCTTCAATGAATTATCCTGCTTCACGTTATCCATAGAGCAGGAAGCCATAAAAACCGCAAATCCTGTCAAAATAAAAAATATCCAACTCTTTTTTCGCATGACGATTATTTTATCATTAATTACAATCCTTCGGGCGCCGTAACTAAACCTATTATTTAATGACGCCCAGCGCTTTGCCAGTTTTTACAAAAGCTGCAATAGCCTTATCCAGATGGTGTTGCTCGTGCGCGGCGCTTATCTGTACCCGGATACGTGCCTGTCCTTTAGGCACAACCGGAAAGAAAAATCCGATGACATAAATACCTTCGTCTAACAATTGAGAAGACATGGTTTGTGCCAGCACGGCATCGTACAACATGATCGGAACGATGGGATGATCGCCCGGTTTAATATCAAAACCAGCCTCTGTCATTTTAGTCCGGAAATAGTTCGTATTCCATTCCAGTTTATCTCTCAGGTCGGTGGTTTTACTGAGCATATCTAACACAGCAATTGAACCACCCACAATGCTCGGAGCCAGGGTATTAGAAAATAAATAGGGGCGTGACCGCTGGCGTAACATATCAATAATAGATTTCCTGCCGCTGGTGAATCCGCCGGATGCACCTCCCAGAGCCTTACCCAACGTTCCGGTGATAATATCAATCTTACCCATTACTCCCCTGTACTCATGCGTGCCTCTTCCCGTTTTTCCAAGAAAACCCGTTGAATGGCATTCGTCTATCATCACCGCCGCGTCGTATTTCTCCGCCAGTTCAACAATCTTATCCAATTGGGCAATAGTGCCATCCATACTAAAAGAGCCGTCCGTTACGACAATACGATTCCTCGCTTTCTCCGCCTCTTTCAGCTTGGCCTCTAAATCTACCATATTATTATGTTCGTACCGAAAGCGCTGCGCTTTACAGAGTCGAATGCCATCAATAATAGACGCATGGTTTAGCGCATCGGAAATAATAGCGTCCTGATCATTGAATAATGGTTCAAATACACCACCATTGGCATCAAAAGCAGCAGCATAAAGAATAGTATCCTCGGTACCCAAAAATGCAGAAAGCTTCTGCTCCAGTTCCTTATGGATATCCTGCGTTCCACAAATAAAACGAACACTGCTCAATCCATAGCCCCTCTCATCTATGTATTTTTTCGCCCCTTCGATCACTCTGGGATGAGACGACAAACCCAGGTAATTGTTTGCACAGAAATTGATGACTTTCCTGGTCCCGCTTTCTCCGGCCATCGCCACTTCAATATCCGCTCCCTGTGGACTGGTTATCAGTCGTTCGGTCTTATATAAGCCACTATTTTGAATTTCCTCCAGCTCCAGGCGGATTCGTTCAGTTAATCGCTCGTTCATAAACTCCGGTTT
>JACFNM010000157.1 GCA_019454915.1 Chitinophagaceae bacterium | reverse complement strand
TTTTAATCCGGGGCTTTTTAAGGGGGCTTTTCGGATACTTTTCTTAGTGTTGGCAGAAATACGTAACGGCAATCTTCATCAAAATAAAATGTCCCAATTTGGTAACTTTTGCTTACTTTTGACAAAACGAAAAAGTTGAGAGTAATTGCAAAGAAGATACTTAGAGAGTTTTGGGAAAAGCATACCGACTGTGAGCAACAATTAAAGGCGTGGTTTCAGGAAGCCTCTAAAGCCGAATGGAGAAATCCCAATGAAATAAAGGCTGAGTATCCCAGTGCAAGTATTATTGGCAACGACAGGATTGTGTTCAACATAAAGGGCAACTCATATCGCTTAATAGTGAAAATGAATTTTGACTATCAAGTAGTATGGATTCGTTTTATTGGGACCCATTCTGAATATGACAAGGTAAACGCAAAAACTATTTAATATGAATATCAAGCCTATCAAGACAAAGAAAGATTACGAACAAGCAATGCTTCGGCTTGAGAATATCTTTGATGCAAAAAAAGGAACACCGAAAGGAGACGAATTAGAAATTTTGAGCCTTTTAATAGAGAAATATGAGGATGAAAAGTTTCCTATTGACTTACCGGACCCGGTTGAAGCCATAAAATTTAGAATGGAACAAATGGGAATGACTCAGACTGACTTAGCAAATATCGTTGGACAAAAAAGTCGTGCGAGTGAAATATTGAACCGGAAACGTAAACTTTCGTTAGAAATGATTAGAAAATTGCATCAACAATGGCGCATACCAACCGATGTTTTGGTTCAAGCATACTAATTGATAATGTACTTCTGCCAACAGGGCGGTTTGGCTATATGGCGGCGGACGAATATATCCTCAGCTATCGGAATGCGATTCAGCTCTGGGTTCGGCGAACGAATAATAATTGAGCAATGGAATAAACAATGAACGTTTAGTTGTATATTTAGCTTCGGTTAGGGGCAGACGAATCACGGAATACCGCCACATCGCCAAGCCGTAGCCGTTGTGTGCTATGCAACCAAAACAACCCAATGACAAAAAAGTATGGATATTTTCTTAATCTTATTCATCATACTAATTCTCTTGGTAATCGGTTTTATTTTCTGGATTATTAAGATAATCCAACTATTCCTAAAAAGGAAAACCAAAGTTGCAATTTTTCATACCCTCATCGTGTCTTAGCCCCCTGAAAGACTGGACTAAAATAAAAAATTAATTTAGTCACAGTAAATTCAGGAAATATGTCAAAAACAAGACGTCAGTTTACACCAGAAGAGAAGTACAGTATTCTTCAGGAAGCCGAACGGGAAGGTCTGGCAGAAACAGCCCGTAAGTATAATCTTGCCCATTCAGTAATCAACTATTGGAAAAAGAAATACCTGTCAAAGGGTAAGGATGGTCTGAAAGCTGGTTACCGAAAAGTGGATCCTCAATTACGTGAGTTAGAAGAGGAAAATGCCAGGTTAAAAAAGATCGTAGCCAACCAGGCATTGGAGCTGGAGTTTAAAACAGAGCTTTTAAAAAAAAGCGATGTCCATTACCGGAAAGCAAAGAAATAATAATGCGCTATAAGGATAAGGTAAGCATAGACAGGCTTTGCCAATGGGCCGATGTGGCAAAGAGTAGCTTGTATTACCATGCCCACCCCGGTCCCAGAGGTATGAAAGCCAGTACACATACGGTCATAGGCAACTCTGGGCTTGTGGAAAACAGTTTAGTTACAGATCAGATACGTGCCATTCTTTCTATGGATTATTGTGTGTATGGATATCGTAAAATGACCAAAGAGCTTCAGGAACTTGAGGCTTGCTTCCATGCCGGCTGACGGAATAAAGTCTCAGCATTTGGAATTCTAATGAGCATTAATTGGGTAAATCCGGATTCCCTGAGTCATCAACATTGTCGGACAAATCGGGCTTTGATGAAATCGCAGAAACACCCGATTCCCTGATAATCCACATGGTTCCTCACCTTTCATTGCCGTTATTTCTCTGACCCAAGCGTTCTCTCCCACCTTTTCTTTATTTTTAAGTTTTAAATACTCATTCATTATCATTAATCGTAAACTCTTCCCGTAATGAAATATTTCTTCGGCTTGTTATTTGCCCTGGCTTGTTCGGCGATTGTATTCTCTCAAACCACCTGGAAACCCGTTCCCGACAGAATCACCACCCAATGGGCTGCAAACGTCAACCCCGCTAATGTCCTGCCCGAATACCCCCGCCCCCAGCTCACCCGTAAAAGCTGGACAAACCTGAACGGATTGTGGCAGTATGCCATCACATCCAAAGAATCCGGAAATAACCAACCCACCCAGTTTGACGGACAAATCCTGGTGCCCTTTGCCGTGGAATCAGCCCTGTCGGGCGTGGGCAAAACGGTGGGTAAGGACAATGTACTCTGGTACAAACGCACCATTGACGTGCCTTCAGCATATAGAAAAGGAAGAGTACTGCTGCATTTTGGCGCGGTAGACTGGCAGTGTGACGTATATGTAAACGGAGAGAAGGCGGGTAGCCACGAAGGAGGTTATGATGCATTTTCCCTCGACATCACTTCATTGCTGAAAAAAGGTAAACAGCAGGAGCTAAGTGTACGGGTTTGGGACCCCAGTGATGATGGACCGCAGCCGCGTGGCAAACAAATTAAGAATCCTCATGGTATCTGGTACACGTCCGTGACCGGTATATGGCAAACCGTATGGCTGGAAAACGTATCCTCCACCTATATTGTTTCCACACAACAAACGCCTCTTTTTGATTTGCAAACCCTTACGGTTAAAGCCAATATCGAAAATCTGCAATCAGGAGATGTAGTAAAAGTGCAGGTGTATGACGGAAAGGAACGGATTAAAGAGCAGACCTTGAATAGCGAAGGTGAAGCCTGGATAAAACTGGAAGACTTCAAAGCATGGTCGCCGGACAATCCCTTTCTCTACGACCTGAAGTACACGGTAACGCGCAAAGGAAAGCTGATAGATGAAGCGGGCAGTTATTTCGCTATGCGCAAAATATCAGGCGGAACAGACAGCAAGGGCGTTCAGCGCATGCTGCTGAACAATGAATTTGTGTTTCAATACGGACCATTAGACCAGGGCTGGTGGCCGGACGGACTATATACGGCGGCTACGGATGAAGCCCTGAAATATGATATCATCCAAACCAAAGCCATGGGCTTTAATATGATTCGAAAGCACGTGAAAGTGGAGCCCGCCCGCTGGTATTACCATTGCGACCGGTTGGGTATGCTGGTATGGCAGGATATGCCGAGTGGCGATATGGGCGGTAACTCCTGGGATATGCGCGTTGGGCAGATTTCCGGAAGAAACCACGATAAAATCCGGACTGCGGAATCTGAAGCGATTTATCGCACAGAATGGAAAGCCATCATGGATGAACTCATCAACTTTCCTTCTATTGTGGTGTGGGTGCCCTTCAATGAAGCCTGGGGGCAGTTTAAAACAAAGGAAATCGTGGAATGGACTAAAGCCCATGACCCTTCACGCTTAGTGAATGAATCCAGCGGCGGCAATTTTACCTACACCAGCGATATACTCGACATCCACAACTACCCCGATCCGCAAATGCCGACACCGGAAATTTTTGGCGCCAGGCAGATCATCGTATTAGGTGAGTTTGGCGGACTGGGACTCCCGCTTGAAGGACATACCTGGCAGGAAAAGAACAACTGGGGATATCAGAGTTTTAAGAATAATGATGAACTGCTCGAACGGTACACCCGCCTGATGAACGACCTTCAGCCATTGATTCCACTGGGACTTTCTGCGGCAATATACACCCAAACCACCGACGTGGAAGTGGAGGTAAACGGATTGATGACCTACGACCGCAAGGTGACTAAAATGCCCGTAGAAAAGCTCCGGCAGTTGCACCAAAAATTATATAACAAAGACTGGTTGAAAATGAAATAGACGAATAACAATCTTTGAAACCTGCGTTCGGACGTTTTCAAAGAAAAAAGAAGCTATATCATGTATCTTTTTTGCAGTTTGGCAGTCTACTTAACGAATATAAAATCTATACACGATGGATAAATGTACCTGTACGAATTGCGAATGTACCGATTGTAATTGTCAAAACTGCGCGGAAGCCGATTGCCCCTGCACAAAATGTGATTGCGACAAATGCGGGTGCTGCGCAAAAGAACAGCATTAGGTAAAAAGGTCAGCAGCGAAGCTGACCTTTTTGATTCTTAAGTGTAACTTTACGTATGGATTTGAACAGGTCAATAGGTCAATTCAAGAATGAAATCTATTTTTTCATACTAAGAAAGGTGAAAGACGAGCATCACGCGAAGGACATCTTCCAAAATACCTGTTTAAGAGCGCTCGAAAATGCCGCTCAAATTAAAAATCCCGACAAAATAAGAGCCTGGTTGTATCAAATTACCAGGAACCAAATCAGTGATTTTTTCAAACGTCAACGCGGTCAGTTTATAAGTGTTCAACAGGATGTGATTGACAACACGGGTGATCAGGAAATGCATTCTATCCATCAAGATTGTTGTTGCTTTGATAATTTTATCCAGGAGTTACCGGAAAGCTACAAAGACGTCGTCACACAGATTTATTTAAGAGGCAGGAGTCAAAAGGAAACGGCTGATCTATTACATATCACCCTGGCAAATGTGAAAATTAAAGTTAGCCGGGCGAAATCCATTTTGAAAACCAAGTTTAATGAATGTTGTCATTACCAGATTGATGCCAACGGGAAATTGGCCGGAGAGCCCGATTGCGCAAGATGTCATTCCATTTTGAATCCCCTGTCATAAGTTATGAAAATCGTTATAAGATTTGTTTCTCTGTTCTTTTGCCTACTCGTCTGCATCATCGCGGTCTCGCAGGACAGACATCACGCGATGTTCAGCAATCCGCTCCTCCCCTCAGGCCCCGACCCCTACTCTTTCTATAAGGATGGATTCTATTATTATACCCACACCTTGGGTAACCGAATCGGACTATGGAAAACTAAAACGATGGCCGGTTTAAAAGATGCGGAATACAAAACCATCTATACACCTCCGGCAGCCACCCGCTATTCAAAAAACCTTTGGGCGCCGGAGATATTATTTGTAGAAGGTAAATGGTACGCCTACTTTGCCGCTGATGACGGAAAGAACATCAATCACCGCATGTACGTACTCGAAAATGCGTCGCCAGACCCCATGCAGGGCGACTGGACTTTTAAGGGACAGATTACCGACCCAACGGATAAATGGGCGATTGACGGAGATGTGTTTGAATACAATGGACAATGGTATTTTATCTGGTCGGGGTGGGAAGGTGATGTAGATGCTCAACAGAATATCTATATCGCTCAGTTAAAGAATCCCTGGACCATCTCGGGAGAACGCGTATGTATCTCCAAACCCGAACTGGAATGGGAAACACATGGGGATATTAAAGAAGGAGATCATTACCGGCACGTAAACGTGAATGAAGGCCCCCAGGCGCTTCAGCACAACGGTGATTTGTTTATTGTTTATTCTGCCAGCGGCTGCTGGACTGATTTCTATGCGTTGGGTTTGCTGAAGTTTACAGGCGGCGACAATCTGCTGGATGCCCGGGCCTGGAGGAAATTTCCCAACCCGGTTTTTAAGGGTTCGGTTGAAAACGGAGTTTATTCACCGGGGCACAACTCATTTTTTAAGTCGCCGGATGGCAGGGAAGACTGGATCCTGTACCATGCCAACAGCCAGCCGGGACAGGGATGTGGCGGGCACCGTTCTCCCCGCGCCCAGAAATTTAGTTGGAACAAAGAAGGATTGCCTTATTTCGGCGAACCCGTTAAAATCGGGCTCCTGCTGCCTTTACCGGCAGAGATTCAATAAATTTACAGGACAAAAAATAGGAAGCCGGGTACTTTTGGATAATACCTAT
Organism: Chitinophagaceae bacterium; assembly: GCA_019454915.1. Lineage (GTDB taxonomy): Bacteria > Bacteroidota > Bacteroidia > Chitinophagales > Chitinophagaceae > Agriterribacter. The sequence goes on along the minus strand of JACFNM010000157.1, from coordinate 3,417 downwards.
GCGGATAAAATTAATTATCCTATACCTTTATTTAATATGCCGGCTATTGACAGCACATTAAAAGAATTGAATTAAAAAACAATGAAGGTAACCGGGTCTCAACCATACGATATCTCTTTTCTGAAGCAAAAATTCATCGAACATTTTCACTCAGCGCCGGTAGTCTTCCGCTCACCGGGCAGGATAAACATCATTGGAGAGCACACCGATTATAATGAAGGCTTTGTTCTTCCCGCAGCTATTGACAAAGCGGCCTATGTAGCCATCGGAAAAAGGGAGGATGAAGAAATCCACCTGGTATCGGTGGCATTTAACGAAACCTATACGGTTAACCTTTCGGCTATCCGGCCCCGGAAGAGCTGGACGGATTATGTATTAGGTGTAGCAGATCAACTGCTACAGCATGGCTACCGGATTGGAGGATTCAACCTGGTGCTGGACGGAGATATTATCATAGGCGCCGGGTTATCTTCCTCTGCAGCCGTGGAATGCAGTGTGTTATCCGCTTTAAACAGCCTGTTTGGGTTAGGTCTTTCCAAAATAGAAATAGTGAACATGGCGCAGAAAGCTGAACATTTGTTTGCCGGTGTAAAATGCGGCATCATGGATCAGTTTGCTTCTGTATTCGGTCAAGCAGAACACGCAGTACGGCTGGATTGCAGAACTCTTGAGTATCACTATGTGCCTCTGCATCTTAACGGAATGAAGATGTTATTGCTCAATTCAAAAGTATCGCACTCCCTCGCTTCTTCCGAATACAATACCCGCCGGCAACAGTGTGAACAGGGAGTAGCGTGGGTGGCAGCCCACCATGATGGGATTCATTCTCTACGCGATGTGAGCATTTCCATGCTTCAACAATATGTGTTACCCAAGGATGAAATCGTTTACAAACGTTGCAAATATGTATTGGAGGAAAATCAAAGATTGCTGTCGGCTTGTGATGATTTGGAGAGAAATGATATCCGGGCATTAGGGCAGAAAATGTTTCTAACGCATGAAGGCTTGAGTACGGAATATGAAGTGAGTTGTGCTGAGCTCGACTGGTTGGTGGAATTTGTTCGTAAAGAAGAAGACGTTTGGGGCGCCCGGATGATGGGGGGAGGCTTTGGCGGATGTACGATTAATCTCGTAGAGGAAAACGCAATAGACCGTCTCGTTGAAAAAGCATCAGCCCAATACCTCCGGGCAACGGGCTTAACCCTGGAAGCTTATGTGGTACAGGCAGCCGACGGCTCCTCAGAAATTATCTAACAGTCAACATTCCTTATAAATTGCTCACTAAATTTGAACCATGACAGCATTGAAACAAACCTTATTATTATTTGCAGGGCTCTTTTTTTTCTCCTGTAATGAAGGAAATAAAAGTGGAGACTCCGCATCAACATCAGAAGCAACAGAAAATACCTCAGCGGTTGCGGCCTGCATGCCAACGATAGATCCTCATAATTTCACGGATACCATTGACGGCAAACCGGTATCCCTATACGTGTTAAAAAACAACAACGGCGCTTGTATGGCCGTTACCAATTATGGAGGAAGAATAGTAAGCCTGGTTGTTCCGGACAAAACAGGCAAGCCTACCGACGTGGCCGTCGGTTTTAAGAATGTGCAGGATTATATACACTCCACTGAGCCCTACTTTGGCGCGCTCATTGGCAGGGTAGGCAACCGGATTGCCAAAGGGAAATTCAGCCTGGACGGCAACACCTATACTATATTTACCAATAACGGGCCCAACACGCTGCACGGGGGTAAGAAAGGCTACCAGGATGTGGTATGGGATGCCAAAGCGATGAACGATTCCACCCTGCAATTATCTTACCTGTCAAAAGATGGCGAAGAAAACTTCCCCGGCAACCTGAAGATCACCGTTCAGTACACTCTGCAACAAAACAACGCTTTGAAAATAGACTATGAAGCAACGACGGATAAAAAAACGGTCGTCAACCTCACCAACCACGCCTTCTTTAACCTGAATGGTGAAGGCAGCGGCACCATCAATAACCATCTGCTGCAAATTTTTGCAAACCAATACACGCCCGTGGATGCCACACTCATACCCACGGGGGAATTGGCCCCTGTAGAAGGCACCCCCTTCGACTTCCGTCAGCCTGAAACAATAGGAAAGCGAATTGACACCGTAAACAATCAACAGTTGAAATTTGGACGGGGTTATGATCATAATTTCGTTTTGCAGGACAACGACCCGTCTTCTCTTCACCTCGCCGCAGAAGCCACCGGCGATCTATCGGGCATCGTGATGAAAGTATATACCACCGAACCCGGGTTGCAGTTTTACGGTGGCAATTTTATGCAGGGACAAAACACATTTAAGAGCGGAGTAAAGGATGATTTCCGCACGGCATTTTGCCTCGAGACGCAACATTTCCCCGATGCGCCGAATCAGAAAAATTTTCCATCCATTGAACTGGAGCCGGGAAAGGAATACAAGACTTCCTCCGTATATGCTTTTTCAATTAATAACTGATGGCCGATGAAATTTAGATTACTATTATTCAGCATCCTCATTGGTAGCCTGGCATTACAACAATGCGCCACTAATGAATCAGAAAACAAGCAGGAAAATGAAACCATCGTTCCCAGAGAAATCTGGACAAAAGAACAGGCAAATGACTGGTATAATAAACAGCCGTGGCTGGTGGGCTGCAATTTTTTGCCAAGTACTGCTATCAATCAATTAGAAATGTGGCAGCCTGAAACCTTTGACACCGCAACCATTAACCGTGAACTGGGATGGGCTGAAGCCATCGGGATGAATACCATCAGGGTTTACCTGCATGATCTATTATACGAACAGGATGCGGGGGGATTTCTACAGCGCATGGATATCTTTTTACAAATTGCTTCTGCCCATCACATCAAACCCATGTTTGTATTATTTGATTCGGTATGGGATCCTGATCCGCAATTGGGTAAGCAACGCGATCCGCAGCCCGGCGTCCATAACTCAGGGTGGGTGCAAAGCCCCGGGAGAAAAGCTTTAACAGACAGCACGCAGTATCCCCGCCTTGAAGCTTATGTCAAAGGAGTCGTCAAAAGATTTGCGCAGGATGACCGGGTATTGGCCTGGGATATATGAAACGAGCCGGAAAACATGAACAATGAATACTATCGAAAAATGGAACCGGTTAATAAATCCGAAATCGTTGAACGATTAATGAAAGAAGCATTTGAATGGATGCGGTCAGTCAATCCGCAACAACCCGCAACGGTGGGCTTATGGTCGGGCGACTGGTCATCTCCGGAAAAATTAAAATCCATTGAAACCGTGGCGATAGAACAATCGGATATCATCTCGTTCCATAATTATAGCGACAGCGCGTCCTTTGAAAAAAACATATAGGATAATATAGATTAACCGCAAAGTTAATACAGTTCTTTGATAAGTCTAAA
>JACFNM010000717.1 GCA_019454915.1 Chitinophagaceae bacterium | reverse complement strand
GACGCAGAAAGGCAGGCTGCTTATAAAGTATTTACTCCCACGCTGACCGTTTATCTTCCGGAAAAGCAGTCGGCAACGGGAGCGGCCGTCATTATTTGCCCCGGAGGAGGATATGGCGGGTTGGTTATGGGTAAGGAGGGTTATACTATTGCGGAATATTTTATCCAAAAGGGTGTGGCTGCTTTCGTATTAAAATACCGTTTGCCGGATGATAAGATCATGAAAGATAAAAGCACCGGTCCGCTGCAGGATGCTCAGCAGGCAATTTGGCTGGTGAGAAAGAATGCAAAGCAATGGGGTGTTGATCCCCAAAGAGTAGGTATCATGGGTTTTTCCGCGGGCGGCCATCTCGCCTCAACAGCCGGCACTCATTTTAATCAACCGGTCATCAATTATGGACAGGGGGTTAACCTTCGTCCTGATTTTATGATTTTGGTATACCCGGTGGTCAGCATGACGGACAGCCTTGGCCATAAGGGCTCGAGGAATAATCTATTGGGGAAAGAACCCTCTGCCGAAAAGATTAAATCATTTTCCAATGAGTTTCAGGTAACCGACCAAACCCCGCCGGCCTTTTTGATACATGCTGGAGATGACAAGGTAGTGGACGTGGATAACAGCATTTCCTTTTACGAAGCGTTGCGGCGGCATAAGGTACCCGCTGAGATGCATATTTATCCCAAAGGAGATCATGGCTTTGTCTTGAAATGGCCGATTGAAAACTGGATGGATATGTGTATGAAATGGATGGCGGCGGCTGGATTGTTGCAATGAAGAGGATCATTACAAGAAGAGGTCTGGTCTGTGTAACAACAAAAGCATATTAAGTTCCCCCTTACAGATAGCGCTGACGCGGCAAACAGGTAATAATGACTTTGAGCCTTTGTAAAAAATCAAAAAGCATGGGATTTTCTTCTGTTAGAATTTTGCAGACAGGATACCTGAAATTAAGTAGCTATCCCGGGAGAATAGCCGGGGTTAAGATGGTATTTATGGCGTGTATTGGATCCCTGGCGGTCATTTTCTCCCACGCCCAGAAAACCGTGCCTCTCGACCGTGTTGAAAAGATGAGCTTTATTGAGAACGAGTATATCAAGGTGGGTATAGATCTGAATCTTGGCGGTGCTATTACTTTTCTTGCAGACCCGAAGAA
>JACFNM010000716.1 GCA_019454915.1 Chitinophagaceae bacterium | reverse complement strand
GGTATTGAATCCTATCTAAACGCAAAAGAGCATATGGAGATAATTGACAGCGTCAAATCGAAAAACCTGAAAGTGTATTTCGATTTTCGTAATACGGCAGATGCCGGGTATGACCCGATTGCTGAATTCAGGAAGTTAGGCAAAGACATGGTTTGCGAACTTCACATGAAGGAGAATGGATTTCTTTTGGGGCAGGGAACAATTGACTGGCCCGGTGTCAGCGAAGCCGTTCAGCAAACAGGTTATATTGGTAGTGGCTGGATGCAAATTGAAGGAGCCGTTCCCAAAGGAGGAGACATTGTTGAGAGCTATCGTCACAATCTTACTTATTTACGTAAACTATTTAATAAATGAATAATCTCAGGATTCTAATAGTCCTTATAATATCGGGTTCGTTGATTTACTCTTCCTGTAATACTCCTAAATCGCAATCTCATACTGATCTGCCTTTCTTCCTGCCGGATGACCTGGAAATCAGTTTATGGGCAGAGTCGCCCATGTTTTATAATCCCACGAATATTGATATTGACGCGAAGGGGAGAGTTTGGGTGACGGAAGCGGTGAATTATCGAAATTTCAATAACGATTCCACTAAGTTTTTCCGTCAGCAAAATGGTGACAGGATTATCATCCTGGAGGATACAGATCATGATGGAGTTGCTGACAGTTCAAAGGTATTTGTACAGGATAGCAGCCTGGTGGCTCCGATGGGCATTGCGGTTATCGGAAACAAAGTCATTGTATCCTGCGCACCGAATCTTATCGTATATACCGATGAAGACGGAGATGATAAACCGGACAAAAAGGAAATATTTCTTACCGGATTTGGAGGTTTTGACCATGACCATTCCTTACACGCGTTGTTGGCGGGTGTGGATGGCAACTGGTATTTTAATACGGGTAATGCAGGTCCGCACCTTGTAACGGATAAGAGTGGCTGGCACCTGCGGTCCGGAAGTGTATATACGGGCGGTACTCCGTATAATAAACACAATGAGGGTAATCAGAAAAGTGATGACGGGAAAGTGTGGGTAGGAGGACTAGCGTTAAGAATCCGGCCCGATGGTACCGGTTTAAAAGTGATCGGACATAATTTCAGGAATGCTTATGAACTGACTCAGGACTCGTATGGAAATTTCTGGCAAAATGACAA
>JACFNM010000715.1 GCA_019454915.1 Chitinophagaceae bacterium | reverse complement strand
AAATAAATTTCGCAAAAAAAGTTGCACAGAAAGAAAAGATTCTTACCTTTGCACGCGCTTTCGAAAAGGGAGCGAAGAGAGACAGAGAAGTTCATTGTAATAGAAAAGATAAACAAGAAGAAAAAAAGCCTAAAATTTAGAAAACGGTCAATACCTGAAAAGGCGGGGAAAAGACGATTCGTAATGCTAAAAACAACAAAGATTTTTACAACGGAGAGTTTGATCCTGGCTCAGGATGAACGCTAGCGGGAGGCTTAACACATGCAAGCCGAGGGGTATTCAGTTGCTTGCAACTGAAGAGACCGGCGCACGGGTGAGTAACGCGTATGTAACTTGCCTCATTCAACGGGATAGCCCGGGGAAACCCGGATTAATATCGTATAACAGCCGGACAGGCATCTGTTTGGTTTGAAAGATTCATCGGAATGAGATAGACATGCGTATGATTAGTTAGTTGGCGGGGTAACGGCCCACCAAGACGATGATCATTAGGGGTCCTGAGAGGGTGATCCCCCACACTGGTACTGAGACACGGACCAGACTCCTACGGGAGGCAGCAGTGAGGAATATTGGACAATGGGTGAGAGCCTGATCCAGCCATCCCGCGTGCAGGAAGACGGCCTTATGGGTTGTAAACTGCTTTTATACAGGAATAAACCATCTTACGAGTAGGGTGTTGAAGGTACTGTATGAATAAGCACCGGCTAACTCCGTGCCAGCAGCCGCGGTAATACGGAGGGTGCAAGCGTTATCCGGATTTATTGGGTTTAAAGGGTCCGCAGGCGGGTCTGTAAGTCAGGGGTGAAATCCGGCAGCTTAACTGTCGAACTGCCTTTGATACTGCAGGTCTTGAGTGGGAATGAAGCAGCTGGAATGTGTGGTGTAGCGGTGAAATGCATAGATATCACACAGAACACCGATAGCGAAGGCAGGTTGCTAATTCTCAACTGACGCTGAGGGACGAAAGCGTGGGGAGCGAACAGGATTAGATACCCTGGTAGTCCACGCCGTAAACGATGGATACTGTCTGTTGGTTCGTAAGGATCAGTGGATAAGCGAAAGTGATAAGTATCCCACCTGGGGAGTACGTTCGCAAGAATGAAACTCAAAGGAATTGACGGGGGCCCGCACAAGCGGTGGAGCATGTGGTTTA
>JACFNM010000156.1:6677-9322 GCA_019454915.1 Chitinophagaceae bacterium | reverse complement strand
AAAGACATTTCACCAGCTTTTTTTTACCCTGGACCCGGATGATAAGGTAATACATACCAATATCACCAAAGCCCTGTACCTCGCCGATGGTTCTGCGAAACGGGCCTACGATGACCTGAAAGAGAAAGGGTACTATACCAACATCATCGCGGGCAATATCAGCCAGCAGGTGATTGTGGACAGCGTATCCGTTGACATCAACGAATATCCTTACCGCTTCCGCTGTTATGCCACCCAAAACATCATACGCGCCACCAGCACCGTATCCAGGATACTGATCACCGAAGGTACGCTGCGCAATGTCAGCCGGTCCGACAACAATCCCCATGGCTTCCTGATCGAACGCTGGGCAACTATAGAAAACAGGGACATCAAAATCACAAACAGGTAATATGTTTTTATTCAGAAGGAAAAAAACGAAGAAAAAAGAAACCGAAGCGCTGGGCAGGGACAAACTGGCTGCCGTATTCGCCCGGTGTATTGTGCGTGTACAATCAGGATGGGCGGCATGGATGCAACGGCAATCCGAACGGTTAACCAGCCGCGGTAAAAAAACAGTGCTGGTGTTATGCTGCCTGCTCACAGCAGGATACAGCGCAACTGTGATCATTAAAGGCATTTCAAGGGGAAAACCAGTTGATATAGGCATTACCCCCATACGGATCCCGCCGGAAATAAAAGACATGCAGGCGCACGGCCAGGATACGCAGGTCATGGAAAGGATACGGCTGCTGAGAACATACCTGGATAGCCTTGCAACTACGGCCGCAGGCAGGAAAACAGCGGACAGCCTCATGAAAGCAAGGCCCGGGCTGATAGACAGCCTGTATTACGTAGAAAAAATATATCGTTCACAATCTAAATAGTAAACAATGATGAAACAACAACTGACACAAAAAGAAGAAAGGCAGCGGAAATTTTTAGTGGTGCTGCCCTTGCTGGTGGTTCCCTTCCTGACACTCATGTTCTGGGCATTGGGCGGCGGTAGCGGGAATGGGGCAAAGGCACAGTCTGCAAAAACAGATGGTATCAATACTTCACTGCCCGGCGCAAATTTCGGGAAAGAAAAGCCGCAGGACAAAATGGGCTATTACGACCATGCCGCTTCAGATTCGGCGAAGCTGACCGAACTGATCAAAAAGGACCCGTATTACAAGAGTGATATGAGCTTCAGCGGAGCGGAAATATATGAAGAAGAAAACCCGGAAGAAGAATATGCTTCCGGCGGTAATACGCTATCGGGTACAACTTTTTACCGGGACCCTAACGAAGAAAAGGTATATGATAAACTGCAGCAACTGGATGCTGCCCTGAAGGAAAACTCTTTTGATAAAGCGGAAGAAGAAAAAGCGGAAACAGGAACTGCCATGGATGCTGCTGCCGCTAATTCAGCAGACATGGACAGGCTGGAGCGGATGATGCAAGCCATGAGCGCAAACAATGAAACGGACCCTGAGTTGCAGCAACTGGATGCCATGCTGGAGCGGATACTGGATATACAGCACCCGGAAAGGGTAAAAGAAAAACTGAGGCAGGCTTCCGAAGCGCAAAAAGGCCGCGTGCTGGCCGTAACACCTATAGGCGATCCTGATCCTGTCGGTATCCTTGCAAACAATTTCAATATTAAGGGCAACCATGGAAGAACAAACGGATTTTACTCACTGCTAAGTGATGTTGAAAATCCTGATCAGCAAAATGCCATTGAAGCGGTCGTGCATGAAACGCAAACAATCGTCAATGGTTCAACAGTAAAACTGCGGCTGCTCAATGATATAATGATAAATGGCGTACAGATCCCCTGCAATGAATTTATCTATGGAACCGCGTCCCTCGATGGTGAAAGGCTACGCATACAGGTAAAATCCATGCGATATAAAAAAAGCCTGTTACCTGTATCACTCAGTGTTTATGATATGGACGGGCTCGCAGGCATCTATGTGCCCGGGGCAATTACACGCGATGTGGCCAAACAGTCGGCAGACCGTTCCTTACAGGGAATCGGTATTACATCGGTTAATCCTACCTGGCAGGCACAAGCGGCAGGCGCCGGTATAGAAGCTGCCCGCACACTCTTCAGCAAAAAAGTGAAATTAATTAAGGTGACACTTAAAGCCGGTTACAGGGTGCTGTTATACGACGAAAAACAAAAGAATAATTAATCAAGTAACAAGATCAAAACTACGATTATGAAAAGAAGAAATGCAGCATGGATAGGGTTTATAGCGTTTGTTATCCTGGCAAGCTTTCCCGGGATTATCACAGCCCAGGGGCCGAAGATGAATATTATCGTACCTGACAGGATATTTATTACTTACAGCAAAACTACCAGCCTGGTATTTCCTTATGCCATTAAAAGTGTGGACAGGGGCAGCAGGGACATACTGGCGCAAAAGGCTACCGGGGCTGAAAACATATTACAACTAAAAGCGGCGCAGGAAGGTTTTGCAGAAACCAACCTTACGGTGATAACGGCAGATGGCAACCTGTATGCTTACGTGGTCAACTATTCCGACAACCCTGCTTCGCTTACCATCAGCATTGAGCCTGGACTGTCATACCGGCCACTTGCAGTATTTAGCGAAGGCGGCACGAATAATATAACAGGGGGGACGGCTGAAGCTATTAATGTAAAACAGGCCGTAATA
>JACFNM010000156.1:0-6667 GCA_019454915.1 Chitinophagaceae bacterium | reverse complement strand
GGGACCAAGGGAAAGGGAATATGGGATCAGTATGGCGGTTCAGGGTATATACCTGCATGAAGATATGCTGTACTTCCAGTTGAAGCTGAAAAATAACACAGCCATCAGCTACGATGTTCAGCAACTGCGCATTTTTATCCGGGACAGGAAAAAATCTAAACGAACTGCTTCGCAGGAACTGGAAATGCAACCTTTTTACATAGCCGGGCCTGCAAAGAGAATTTCTGCGAATGCCGAACAAAATGTAACCATCTCGCTTCCAAAATTTACCATTCCCGACAAAAAATACCTGGTTGTGCAATTGATGGAACAAAACGGCGGGCGTCATCTTAACCTGAAAATTGCGAACCGAAGACTTGTAAAGTCCGGCAGACTGCTCTCAAATCAATAAAAGATCGCAGTTATGGATAATCGGACGGAAGAAATACTGAATAAATTAAGGGGCGCCGGGTTTGAGGAAAATCTCTCCGAAATCCTGGAACAAAATATACAACAGGGTTACGGGTATTTTGAGATAACCTTATTTAAGGAATTTGACCTTGATAAGATATTATATCAACTCCGGTTTGAAAAGAATGGAGAAAACGGTTACAGTTTTTCCGGTTATGATGCGCAATTGTTCCCCCAGGTTGAGATAGAACACAGTTCTATCAATGGAACAGACACAGGCGCCCTTGATACCAGGATGAAAAGTGCGGACTGGTATTATGAGTATACAGACGATTACCAGGTCTGGGAAAAGGGAGCTGCGGAGATGGAGAACATAAGGTCAACCCTGAAGCAATTAACCGCCGACGAAAAGGGAGCACATATAGCTGTACAACTGTGGAACAATCATGTTCCGTTGTATTCGGTAAATAAGCCTGATTTTATTCATACCGCAGAAGAGAAATTTGGGCTATATCCGGTCCTGTCATTTGCACCTGGAGTCCACGCAGGTGAAGCATACAATCGCTTAAAATCAAACCATCTTAATACATCATTAAACAATACAGATATGAATCAGAAAAATTATGACTACCTGAAAGACCAGGTAAAGTTCACAGGATTTGGCGACAGCCTCGAAAACGAATTGATGGAAAAAATAAAACAGCAGTTGCCGGAATTTACATTGCAGCACCAACGCGAATTTGGCAAGGACAATATCACGGCAACGCTGCATTTCAAAAAACCTGAAAACAGCGAGGTATATTTCTTTAACCGCTATGACCTGTCGGTAAACCAGCCGAACAATGAAGCAGCGGTAAACCAGACTTTCTTTATCGGGAGGGAAAACAACTTCACCTTAAAAGAAGCCTACAATATGCTCGCCGGCCGTGCGGTCTATAAAGAACTCAATAAACTGGAAAAAATCGGAGAGGGTAATACGGCATATTACCAGCCCACGGATGAAAAATACAAAGCCTGGGTACAACTGGACTTCAAAAACACAGAAGACAACGGCAACTTCAAGATGAAGTATTTCCATGACAACTATGGGTTTGACCTGAAGGCCAAGCTGGCAGAGTATCCCATTAAAGAGCTGAACAATGAGGAAGAGCGTAAAAACCTGCTGCAATCCCTTGAAAAAGGGAACCGGCAATCCGTTACGTTTATCCGGGATGGTAAGGAACAAAAGCAATTCATTGAAGCCAGCCCGCAGTATAAGTCCATCAATATCTACGACAGTAATAACAAACGCGTTCGTAAAACGCAAAAGCAGGATGAAGATACCAGCCGGCAAACACAGGAAAAATCCAAAAAGCAAAAACAGGAACAGTCGCCTGATGAAGAAAGCGGACCTGGCAAAGCCGCCAAACGGTCACGTAAAGCAAAGCAGGGAATTTCCTGAAGAGACAGACAACAACCGGGAGGTGCAAACCTCCCCGTTAATGTTCTTATACCGGTAAGACAGGTTTAGCAAATATTGATCACCTATTAAACTTTAGAAACATGAAAACGAAAATTATCATAGTGGCGGTAATTACACTTATTATGGCTTGCAATAAAAGCAGCGACAACGGTAAACTACAGGATGAGGCGCTTAATAAAGCTGCTATCGTTGAACGGTCAGGCGCCAAAGCATCGCCTGAAAATATATTGAACGGGTATGACTCTGCCGGCTGGCGGCATAATGACATACTCACATATATAAGAAACAAAGCCCAAAGCCAGGCTGACACAGGTCTGCAATTTACCCGGGATTGTGTGATTGAATATGCGGCGGTTAAATCGGGCGTTCAGTTAGATCCTTCATCCTTTGAACAGGTGAGGTGGGTGATAAACGATGCAGGCAATGATTATGCAAATGTCATCAATAGTATTCCTTACTCTGAAAATGCAAAAGCCAGGCTGACTGAACTGCTCCAACTGGTAAAAGAACTATATGCTAACCCGGATGTGGATTTCGGTGGTATTAAAGCGGGGGTCATGCAGTTTGAAGACCACATCATCAAGGACAATAGTTTTTCACGGGAGGAGAAAAAAATAATACTGGAAGCCTGTTCGGTTGCCAGGTATTCGGCGTACTACTGGATGGAAGTGGAGAAAGTACCGGTTGTTCAAACAGGAAGATTTATATGGTGGGTTATGACGGTATCGGCGGATATTTCAGGGATATTCCTGGGAAGCCCATACATGGCAGCCGCCTGCAGTCAGACTATGTGGAATGACTTGTTGCCGTTCTACATAAGATGGTAACGTAATAAGGAAAATGGAACAATGGAGCAGGTGCAGCAGCTATCAGATTTTTTTAAAGCTATTGAGGGCGACGGAAGAATTGCTCCTATGCACATCTGTGTATATGCTGCACTGCTCTATTACCGGCATTTACATCGTTTAGAAAACCCTTTTCATGTATTTAGTTATGAAATAATGAGCATAGCCAAGATTTCAAACAAATCTACTTATCATAAATCAATAAGGGCTTTAAATGAATACGGGTATTTGCATTTTAAGTCTACAAGAAAAAAGAACAAAGGCAGCACTGTTCATTTGTTTTTAGTAAAGGATGAGATAGTATAGAAAACCCTGAAACGGGTTTTCTAATTTAATAACAGGAGGTGTGATATGGAGGAAGGAGTGGAAGATGTTCAGCCCAGTGTGGAAGATATTTCTGATAAGAAAATCACAGGTCAAAAGTTCGGGAAAAGTGAAGAAGATTTGCTAAATTTAATAGCACAAATAATAGTTGAATACATTCTAAATGAAGAACTATGAATGCTATTGGGTATAGACGATTAAGTGACCGCGATCAATCAAAATATTCCCTTGAATACCAGGAAAAAGCAATTAATGATTACTGTCAACGGTACGATCTTGATCTAATAGGTTTATACACAGATAACGGATATTGCAGTTATACTTTTGACCGGCCGGATTATAAAGAACTTGAGAACTTTATTAAGAAGCATAAGGGACAAGCCCGCTATCTTATCATTATGGATCATGACAGGTTTAGCCGGAACCTGTCGGAAGCTTTGGCAAAAATAACGGAGCTCGAAAATAAGTTTCATATTAAAGTATTGGCTACAAGCGAGCCTATTGACATAGATACTACCGACCCTTATGTTTTCCTTCAACGTGCCATGACCTATACGATCGCTAACTCGGAATTACTGCGAATAAGAAAACGTACACGCGATGGAATAAGACAAGCTCAATTATCCGGCCGCTACGTAAACAATGCACCGTTCGGATATCGCAACCGCCGTGACGATAATGGCAAGGGTATAATTGAAGTCGATGATGAACGTGCAGTGATAGTGCAGAGCATCTTCAGGGATTACCTTGCCGGAAAACCTATGTATGAAATATTCAGGGAAGTGAAAAAACAGGGTTTTAAGAACTCTGGAAACAGTGCTATTCAAAGAATACTGAGCAACCATGTTTATGCAGGCTATGTTAAAGTTAACGCAAGTAAGCACGAACCTGAGCGTTATATCAGAGGGCTGCACCAGCCCATTGTAAGCGAGGCGGACTATTGGCTAGTGCAGGAAATGTTGGGTAACAAACGGCCAATGAAAACCCAGCCTAAAGACGAATTCCCACTGCGGGGAATATTGAAATGCTGGTGCGGTAAAGGCATGACTGCAGGATATTCAAAAGGCAAAAAGAAGTACTATCTGTATTATCGTTGTATTGAGCACAACCAAACAAACTTACCCGGGGGTATGCTTCATGAAAAATTTGAGGAACTTTTAGAGACTTTAAGCTTTAACGATAGGCAAATCGAATATATTTCAAAAACTGCAAAGCAATTGATGCGGCAGGCTACTAAGGATAATACAGATATTGTGAAAGCGCGGAGTCAGCAACTTAATGAAATTGGTAAAAAGGTTGACAAACTTGAAGAGCGTTTAATGAATGATGAAATTGATGCTGCAACATACAAAAAATGGTTGCAGAAATATTCGCAGGAAAAAGCAATGCTTTCTAACGATATAATAAAAGCATCAAATAATGATTTTGCACGTAAATGGAATAGAGTTGAATATTTGCTACCTCGCCTTACTTCATTAAAAGGTATATATAAAATTGCGACTATATCGCGTAAACAGCATTTAATTCGTGGGGTGTTCAAACATAATTTGGCCTATTCTGATGGTGCGTTTAGAACACCCTCAATAGAACCTGCGTTTGTCAATAATTCATTGATAGCTAAAGAAAAAGGGTTGCTCTATATAGAGCAACCCAGTACAGTTTGGGACCAAGTCCCAGACAGTAGCGAGATCGGGAGTTGAACCCGAGACCTCAGGGTTATGAATCCTGCGCTCTAACCGCCTGAGCTACCTCGCCAGTTATCGTTTCCTGTTTTAAGGACGGCAAAGGTAAATCAAAATCCTGAAATTCATAAGTTTTCTAATCGGGATTTTAATTCTTCGGGCAGGGACGTCACTTTGCGTATGTTATAATCAAAACATACCATACCTGTCTTGGCATGAGCAATATCTGTCTTAGCCCCGTTGCGCATGGCAGATATATGGTACAGCAGGTCGAAGGAAACGGAGCTGAACTCTGTTGCATATATAATCACCTCTAATGTATCGCCATAGAAGCCCTCGCCTTTGTATGCTATCGCCGCGTCCGCCATGATGAGCCCTACCCCGCCTGCGTTCATCTCTGTCATACCAAACGATGCCAGCAATTGCACCCTTGCTTCGTGTATGATGGACAGGACCGAATCGTTGCCCATATGGCCGCCATAATTAATATCACCTATCCGCACAGGTATAGTGACTGTTAACAATGGTTTTTCGTCAGGAAATTTTACTTTTACACGGCTCATTACATTACATACTTAAATAAACAAACACACAGAGATGAAGATAATCTGTATCGGGCGAAATTACGCAGATCACGCCAAGGAATTGAACAATGAGGTACCCACCAAGCCGGTAATTTTCATGAAACCCAAAAGCGCCCTGCTGCTGCCTGGCAAACCATTTTACTATCCTGAGTTTACTGATAACATACATTATGAGTGTGAGTTGGTGGTGAAGATTTGTAAGAATGGTAAATACATTCGCGAAAAGTTTGCGCATAAATACTACGATGCGGTAAGCCTGGGTATCGACTTCACCGCCCGCGACCTGCAGGAGGAACTGAAATCGAAAGGGCTGCCCTGGGAGCTGGCAAAGGCATTTGATGGTTCGGCCGCTGTAGGCGAATTCATACCCATCACCCCGGATACGAACCTGAACGACCTGCAGTTTGAACTGCGCAAGAACGGGGAACGTGTGCAGGCGGGCGATACTAAAAACATGATATACACCGTCAATGAAATCATCGAGTTTGTATCGCAGTATATATCGGTAAATATTGGCGACCTTATATTTACAGGCACCCCTGCCGGCGTAGGACCTATAACGGTATATGACAAACTGGACGGCTACCTGGGCGGCGAACACCTGCTGCATGTGGACATTCGCTGACGAACACACTAACCAAACTATATGCGCATATACAATCCCAAAAAGTGGTTTGACATACTGTTCCAGTTTCACAAATCGGATACGCTTAGGCGTTTGTCGCTACTCATTGTCATCATATCACTATACACATGGTTTGTGGCATATATTGAACTCAATTACCTGAACCTGAGCGAGCACCCTAGTGCAAAGAACATATTCAATATGCACAACCTGCTGGGCTTTGCACTGTCGTTGCTGCTGGTATTCCGCACCAACACTGCCTACGACCGCTGGTGGGAGGGACGCAAACTATGGGGGGCATTGGTGAATACGAGCCGCAACCTGGCTATAAAAATCAATAGTCTGCTGCCGGCTGATGCAGAAGAAGACAGGACTTTCTTTCGCAATGCCATACCCATGTACGCCGCAGTACTGAAAGACCACCTGCAATCGGAATATACCCGCTACAGCCTGGACGAGGTAGAACACCCTGAACTGAAAATGATAGACGAGAGCAAGCATACACCCAACCAGGTAGCTGTGTTGATGAGCAACCGCCTGGTCACATTGCACAAACAAGGCAAAATAACCGGCGAGCAGTTGCTCTTCGTCAACGATAACATGAACGCCTTTACAGATATATGCGGTGCCTGCGAGCGGATTAAAAACACACCCATACCCTACTCTTACAGCGCCTTCATCAAGAAGTTTATTTTCATTTATGTAATGACATTGCCATTCGGGTTTGTGTTTTCGCTGGGCTACCTGGTGATACC